>NZ_CAJMZL010000009.1:0-206883 GCF_905220305.1 Caballeronia sp. J97
GGCTCCCTACCCTCCTTCACCGACAGTGACCGACTGGCCGAGCCGCCGCCATTTCGGGACCTCTTTTGACATGTAGTCGAAAAAGTACGCGGCGTCACCCGAGACCGGCTCGCAAAAGAGCGAATTTCGCATCCGGCTGGCTACTTCCGGAGAACTAGATACTTTATTCACAGCCGCGCTGATACGCTCAATCACGGAGGGAGGAACGCCCTTCGGTCCGATGACTCCGTAGAACGTATAGTTTTCGATACCGTGCAACGAAGCGTTGTGAGATTCAGCGAGACTCGGGACTTCTGGCAAAGCGCTTAGCCTGTGGTTACCCGTGACTGCAATAGCCCGCAAGTTACCAGCCTTCAAAAGAGGAATGACAAACTGCGGCACGCTCAGTCCAACCTGGATATCGCCCATTGCGATTTCTTGAGTCAGTTCTTGATCCGACCTGTACGGAATGTGGGTCATCGAAATTCCAGCGACGCTTTTCAGGTACTCGACTTGGAGATGGCTGGCTGCGCCAACGCCCGCAGAGCCAAAATTCAACTGTCCGGGGTGTGCTTTGGCGTAGCCAATGAGATCGTCGATGGAATGAATATCTGTCGTAGGGCTGACCACGAAGACGCCTGGCGCCGTCGCAACCATCGAAATGAGACTGAAGTCTTTGAGAGGGTCATAAGGCAGGTCTTTCCTGACTCCCGGCCCCTGAGCCAGCGCGCTTCCGCTTGCGAGCATTAGCGTGTACCCGTCGGGCGGTGACGCCATCAGCATTCTGATCGCAACGAGAGACGACGCGCCGGGTCTGTTCTCGACAATAACCGTCGTATGCAACTCTTCTTGCAGGCCGCGAGCATACAGCCTTGCAATCGTGTCGGTACCGCCGCCAGCGGCAAAGCCGACCAGCAATCTGATGGTTTGAGCAGGAAAATCCTTCGCACCCACGCTGTCGAGCCCGACTAGACTCAACGAGAGCACGACAAGCATCCGAGCAACCTTCCTTCCGAGCATCCCCAACCTCACACGTCTTATCTGTTCATCACACTCGAGAGCCGTCGTACCTGCACCGCTACGATCCGTCGATCATGAATGTAAACACTACGGCCGTCACCGTCAATACTTTTGAAATTGGTTCCACTGATCGGAACTATCCACGAGCATTTATCGACGCCTGTCACGCGTGTAGGCAAGGGCGGGCATCTTAGGTGAATGGAACGGTAGAGCCGGTGGACAGCAGACACGGGCGTGGCGCCGCTGGAGCTGTTACCATCGGAACGCCATTCCATGTCGAACTTCGCATTGGAGCAAAGATGAAAGTCGATGGTCAATGTCACTGCGGTGCGATTAAGTATGAAGCAGAGGTAGAACCGGGCAACGTGGTCATCTGTAATTGCGCGGATTGCCAAAGGCAGTCCGGCTCGGTCTTTCGAGCTAATATCCCGGCGCCTGCGGGGTCCTTCCGAATTGTCTCGGGCACGCCTCGGAAATACCTAAAAATTTCCGACAGCGGAGCAAAGCGCATCCACGCATTCTGCGAGAACTGCGGAGGGCCGGTTTATGCCTGTGCTGCGGAAAACCCGCAGACATATTCACTGAGAATCGGGGCGCTGAATCAACGATATGAGCTAGGGTCTCCCTCGCGGCAGATCTGGATGAAGCGTCGATTCTCTTGGCTAACTGAACTCGATGACGTGCCTGGGTGTGAAGGTCAGTCGTAGTTTGCCTGCTCCAGCGCTTCCATGACTGGGCAGCACTTCAAGCGATTGCTCGCGGTGTTGTTCGCCGGGTTCGCCTGGTTCGTGCTGCCGCATACGAGTCTTGCGATCGCATCGCAGGTGAATCACGTCGGCAGCTCAACAGAGTCAACTCACGGAGGTTGCGAGCACCGGCTTTATGCGGAGCAAGCGTTTTCGCTTGGCGAAGCGCGGGATCTAGCAGGCGTGGACGCAATCGCTGTAAGGGTGCCAGATGAGGCGTCAGCCAGCTTGACAACAGCAGTCGGTGTTCGCGAATCCTCGCGTGTATGGCAAAGCGGCGCATGTTAGCCGATCGATGCAGCGCGAACAACTGGTGCCCGTGTAGGGGCGACCACATCGAACTTGGCTACGGGCACCAGTGCTGCATTATCTCGTCGAAAATCGGTACACTGGAACGGCCCGACGCCGACGCGTATCGTTAAGTATGCAGCGGCCTCTATGATGCGACGTGCTGAGTTAGCCACACCCCGATTTCGTGGCTATCTCTCAATCGCGCGAAGAAGCAAAACGCTGCTTCCCCCTGCCGTACTTCGTCGAGGCCGATACGATCTGAATTTCATCGTCCATCAAGCGGCCAATGTGTTCCACAACCGCAAGCGGCCGACCATCGAGGGTGATAGCGTCGCTACAACGTATGACCAGCGCGAACCCAAGCCGAATATTTATCAAATAGCGTGGAACGCCCTGGCCACTACAGACTGAGTGAATGTCAATCCACGCCCTTTCGGACAGCGTCGCTCAATTTCTCCAGTTCCTTCGATCGGCCAAATGCAGCGACCAGGATTTCTAGGTCGCTTTCGCTCAGGTTCTTTCCTTTAAGCACGCTCAGCGCAGCGTTGCCCACGAGACGGTTCGCCATTGCGCTAGCGCCGCCTTTGATAGTTGCCGTCCCGAATTCATCGAATCGATTCATCAAACCTCGTGCGAGTGACGAGCGGGAGTCGCTTTCTGTCAGCAGCTCATTGATCGTACGCTCGCTATCGAAGATTGCAGTGGAGGTCAACTCACTGTTTGGGACTGCAAGTGCATGCGGAATCAGGTCAATGAGCACGCTCTTTCCAAATTCTTGCGACCGAACAATCATTTGCCTCCAAAGACGCGAACGTTGTTCGTCCGCGATGCCGCCGTCGACCAGAAGGTTCCTTTGTAGGGCAAGTCCACCGTCACCCTGCGCCATGAGCCACAGGTTCAACGCGAGGTCTGCGTCGTCAACTACCTGTACGGGCCCTCGACGAAGCAGCGCCAAGGTAACTGCACGACGCGGTTCGGCTTCCATTTGTTGCGAAATCGCGCGCCATGCCTCGCGGAGAGATGATATATGTTCCGATTCCCGGACGTTTATCGTACTGACAAGCGCGTCGACCTGTTCGACCGATAAGTTCGGGTATCGTTTGATGAAGGGCAACGCGAACTTAGGATCCGCTCGCCACGCCGCGCACGCGACATCAACGATACGTGGGCGCCTATCCGCACCAACTATCTCACGGTCGAACATATCGGAAATGGAGAACAGCACATCGTCTTTCGCTGCGGCCGGCTGCCCAATCGCAAAAACACATGCTTCGTCGAACAACACAACTGGATCATATGGCGCGAGCGCCTGTGTTCGAGAAGGCCATCGACCGACCATTTGTCGATGGAGCATCCCGTAGTGACCAGGATGATTTTTTGCCTGTTGGAAAAGCTGCTGCAGTGAGTTGCCGAGGGTCGCCGGGGTCGCATGCGCGAGTGTTTTTACCACGGGCGGGAAGATGGCACCAAGGTATTTGGCACTCCCGCTTCGACTAGCGACATTGGCTAGTGCACTGTCCAGATGGCCCTTGAATGGGGCCTTGTCCCAAGTCGAATCGGGAAGCTCATCGACAAATGCTGAGTAGCGCGTTTCAGCGGCATCGCCAATCGGGTCCCGACTAAGGACGCTCGTCAACGCGTTCGCCGCCGCTCCCTCAATCTTCACGTCGCAGTCAGGTAGCATTTTCGCAAGTAGAACAAGGCAGGGAATCGGCAAGTCCGAAACGACTCGCGGTGCCCAGTTGCTCAGCACCTCTGACGCGACGGTGTTGTCTGCGCCTTGCAGTTGAGATACGACATCACATGCGAATTGGGCCACATCTTCGTCGAGACTCCATGATTTCGCGAGTTCAACGAGACTCTCAAGCGCACCCTCATCAAGAGAACCTACCCGAGCGACCAAGAGCTTGATGAGTTCAGGATTTGCGTCTTGCAGGCTGAGTTCCTCATCGTCGCTCTTATCCTGCTCTCGTAAGCGGTCCGCGAACGATCTCACGAACCCCGAGATTTCGCTGTCTGTGCCGAGTGTCTCGTTAGAGACGGCCGCCTGCCAAGCCATGCGGACTGCAGTCGGTTGGTGAAGGCTCACAAAACGAGCCAAGATCGGCCACATCACCCGTCGCGCCTCCTCACCGAGCGGCATCTGGGCGGTGAAGACGGAAGCCGCGCGTTGCATTGCAGTAGCCAGATTAAATGTCGCAGGTTCGTCCTTTTCAAGTTCGCTTGCGAGGGCCTCGAGATAGCGCGCGCCGAGCGAATCTGCAATGCGGCCGGTATCGGTGGCCAGCCACTGCTCCAGTTCATCAAATGCCAGCTGCTTGGACGAACTTCCGCTATGTACGTTGCGAGCTAACAACCAATCAAGAAACAACGCGTCGTCGGTTGCTTCGAGGCCTTCCCTCGACCGTACATCGATGGCAAGACTGACAATGGTCCTCACCATTTCAGACGCCTCATCTAAACTCGGCGTTTGACCCGAGTCCAAACTGAGCCTGACGTTACCGTCGCTCGTCATGGCATCTCCAACGAGGCGCGACGTCACGGCTCGTTGATCCGGACCGGCGGCTTTCGAGAGCAAGCCGGTAATTCTCGTCGGCCCCAATTGGGAACGCAGATTCGAACTCGCATCCAGTGCGCGACACAACTCATTCAGCACTTGCGTTAGTGGAGGGTCTGGAATCCGGTCGATCAAATCCGCAATGACACGTGCGCCGCTCGTGCGGCGAACTTCGGTCTCTCCCCGCAAGTTCTCGAACAAGTTGTACAGGTTTTTCGCTTGTTCAAGACTGAAAGGCGAAACATCATGCTGCCTTCCCAGTCCTTCCAGCACGCCGTCGGTGTCGCCAGAAATGAAAGCGTCGCGCAATGCGGCAATCTTCGGTCCCAGGCGTCGAGCGACTGGATCCTCCGAAAGAAGGAGCAAGCTCCCCAAAGGCTGAGCCCACCGGACCCCGACAAGCCCCGCAAGGAACTGGCGAAGCGGCCGATATTCTGAGCGCAGTTGTGGCTTTTTCTCAGTCGTCGAATCGCTGCCACCTGAGGCCGGCTCAGGCAGCAAATACTTGTCTACAAGGATTTGGCGTACAGATTCGGGACGTTCGGACAAACTCTGCCCCCTCACTACGACCTCTGTGAAATGGAAAAGAAGCTCAGGGTCGTCTTGGAGTTCACGATAGAAATCCGGGAAACTTACCTTCATGGCCGAGAGCGCACCAAGTGAGACAGGGTGGTCCGTCACGGCGCCCTCGTGCAGGCCACCTGCCCGGTCGCTCCCGACTCCATCGGCTTCGCGCCTCTTGGCCAGCCACCAGGCTTGCTCAAACGCGTTGACGATTTGCAGCGCATTTCGGGGATCCTGCACACCCGTGTGAATCATACGATCGATAATCGGGGCCAAAGGAACGCCGCGCTTTGCGAGGTCAGCTGCAGCGCCGTTCATACCTTCTAGCTTCCGAGTCGCGAAGTCCCGCATATCGTTCCGCGGCGGCGGTGGAATCTCGAGGCGGAATTGGAAAATCCGGTCCAGGTAACGACGGGCATCGAAACGATTGAAGACCGTCGCTGGCAGGTCGGCGGAACGGCGTCCTTTGGCCAACGCATCGGCGATCTTCCCCTCGTCACAGGAAATCACGAACACCAGGCCAAGTCCTTCTGGCAGCCGATCCTTCGGAATCTCCATGAACGTTCGAACGCCGTCCAGACCAAGCACCATTTCTTCGGCCGATAGTCGATCGAGGTCGTCGACGAACACAACGAGGCGTTCACACTTTTTCCCGTTACGCCCATCGGGCGACCGATCCTTCCCCTGCTTGTATCGAGCCAACTGCGCAAGGAGCATGTCCTCGTACTGCTCCGAACTGGTACTCGGGAGCGTGACACGAGTCATGGCGGAGGATGCCTTCACCTCAGGCGGCTTAACATGCTTGAGTACGTATGCAAAGAGGGCCGAGACGCAAAGAGTTAAAGTCGCCTTGACGGCGTCGTGTCCATCGCCCAGCGCCCAATTGCTCACAGCCAGTGTCAAGATCAATGCGAACATGACCAGCAACAAGGCCGGAAGCGGTCGCAGCCAGGAGCGCAGCGTTTCCAAGGAATAATCGAGCGTCGCCTTAGGCTGCTCTGTGACGCGGCTTATCTGGCGAAAAAGCCGATCTTGCAGATTTTCCTCGTGCCCACCCAGTTCGAGAAAGACGTGACGCAGAAGCGCCCGCTTGATGTCCTGGTCGCGACCGCCGAAGCGCCAAGCGTTGAAGGTGATGCAATTAAATTTCTCGGATCGCGTCCCGCCCAGCAGTTTCGTGACGTCGTTCTTCAACTCCGTCATGTACAACTCTTTAATACTGCTCTTGCCTGTGCCCCAGCCGCCCAGAAGACCGATACTGAACGGTGTTGGATGGCCTTCAAACTCAATCAGGCTGCGTAACGCCTGCGCAAAGTGACGGTGACCAAACGCATCTTGTTGGGTGTCCGAGATTTCCCGGTCCAGAACGGACGGCATCCCTTCGGCAGGCGGCACTTTTTTCACTTTAATTTTATTGTCTCGTTATTCTTGCGGAGGAGTCGAGAATGCCCGCGGGCCACAATCCGTTCGCTGGACCAGTCAAGGATTCCGACGTGCTTTTTATCACATTCCGGACGCAGCGTCGCCTACCTCAATCATCGACTACAAAGAGGCGGCATGGGAACACTTGCGGGACCTTGCCTAGAATATCCGCGCCGCTGTAGACGTGACAGCAGCGGTGGTATCAAAGCACCGGCATGCCGTGGGCATTTTGGAGCCGGCATTCTAGATTATTCGTGGATAGCCATCGGTGGCCGACCGCATGGCGCTCGCGGTCGCACCAAGGTGCCAGGAGCTGGGCACCTTCGATCTTCCGGTGGCTGTGCGCCTAACACCATCTCGACAAAGGCGGCGACCGCAGCGTACGTCGACGCGCTTTAACGGCGAGCCAAACTTCGTCGGGCGCCGTTTCGAAATACCGTCCGCCTTCTTCAGATACCATGGACAAATCAATCCAGGTCCCCTCATAAGCGACTTCAATCAATGAAGCGTCGGCGGCTTAGCGTAAACACAGCGTTCGCTGCAGAACAACCGCTCGGCTGCGCTGATATTGATTCGACAGCACACTTACTCTTCCAACTGCAGGAATGGCTCTCGAACGTATCAAGCCGCAAACCTTGAAGACGTCTTTGAAGGCATATCGCGCAACCATTTGAGGCGCGTCGTATTCCGCGGTATCTTCGAGCCTTGTCCCTCCGCACCAACCGACTCCCAAAATATGCAAGTGTCATCGGCAGTCGCAGACCTCGACCATCAGAGCCCGAAAGTCGGCACGCCGGCGTGGCTCCGATGCGAAGTGAAGCGCTACCTCGATAGTGGCGACTACGACAGCAACTTCACGGGCTGGCCGGGCGACAACTTTGTCGACGTTACGCAACGGACCACCCAGCGTCTGAAGACTGCGCTGGTGGAAGAGACACTCCGCCGAACGTACGGTTTCCGCGATCAGGCGCGGGTGCCGGGCGACTTGCATGCATGGGCCCGCGACAAGCTTTCGCCGATGGTCAATGGGCTGTTTCCCGCCGACGAACACTGCATCATCTTGGACACACTCGCTCGCAGCGTCGTGTTTCTCACCCCGGAAAACATCACCGCGATCCTCGCGCAGCAAACGTGGTTGTCGACAGCATGGGACGTGGCCAACATCTATCTTGCCAGCGTCGGTGCCCCTGCTCTGTCGCAAGAGGCGATCGACATCGTGGGGCTGAGCGAAGAGACAACTTGTTTCGTCTCTACGGTGTACTTTGAGGAAACTGACCCGTTTGCAGATTTCCTCGTCCACGAGGCGGCGCACATCTTCCACAACTGCAAACGAGCGACCGTCGGGCTGAACGAGAAACGTCACAAGGAATTCCTGTTGAACATCGACTACTGCAAGCGCGAGACTTTTGCTTACGCGTGTGAGGCGTACAGCCGGATCATCTCGCTGGCTGAAGGCACCCGACAACGGCAAGCGGCGCTCGCGCGTCACGCCAAAGCCTCGTTGCCGGCGGATGATCGTGTGGATCACGATGAGTATCTCGACATTCTCGGTGAGGCTGTGCGCGCCCGTAATGGATGGCAAAAAATCCCAAACGGTGTGCGCCGCGTCAGGAACGATGATCCTCACGTCTTGAGGTGCCGGAAGCGACACGTGGGTCTACCGACTCTCCGACCGGTGCTAGCGCGGACCAACGACCGGTCAGCGCTTCCGTTTTTCACAGGCTTGCCAACAAGCTCTGTGGATGAGCGGATAACCTCAAGGCGGGGCGGCGCCACACGAAAATCCGATTAGCCTTTGATTTCTACCTTCTCGCGCGAGTAACCCCAAACTGTGCAATGGCCACTGCTCGGATGACCTTGTCTTCGTTCACCCGCCGTCTACAATCCAAGCTATCGAGTGGTACCGTCGCTCCTCACCATACCCTACGCTAACACGCGTCGAAAAGGCCTACGGATGGGGCTACGAGATGCGTGTCTTTAGTCCCGGATTAGACTCCGGCAACAACAAGGAAAATTGCTTCCAGAGGAGCGGGAACCGGCAGGCTATGCTCAATTCGCTCCGAGATTCCATCAGGTAGGGTATGTGTTCTAGTTGTTCACACCCATCATCGGCTCAGCCTGAAGGTTGGGCCGTGCAAACACCGTGAGCTTGTTTTCTCGGCTGGCCATGTTGTTCTCAGAAGTTCAGCTCGTCGAGCTCGGCCGCGCTCAAGCCGCTCACTCGAGTTCTTCGTTCACGAGCAGCTTGCGCAAGTAATGCAGGGTCCTTTTGTTCGTAAAGACTCTCGAGCGTCGTTCCCGGCGCGATGCCTTCGAGGTAGCGGAAAATCTGCCCTACCGCGAGACCCGGATCTCCGTGCTCCAGCCGGTAGACAGTGTTGCGCGACAATCCAGCCCGTGCGGCTGCATCAGTTTGCTTGACACCGCGCGCGACGCGCAGGCGACTTAAAAGCTGGCCGAGTTGTCGGCTTTGTTCGAGCAAGAAGGGCGGAAGGCTAGCTGTCTGATCAACTTTCATGTTCGTCAAATCGGCCATTAGAGTCGATATGCTCGATTTAACGAGCAATTGGTCGAATAGAGTGCAAGCTTCAGCTGACGCTCCAATTGCATGTCAAATCTTACAATTTGGCTCACTACTCGAGTCGCGCGAGTTTCGGTGTTTGGACCCTGTCACCTTCGGCCGGGAGTCTGCTCAAAATGTTCTTTCCGAAACCCTATCCCGACGAACTCTTGGGAAGTCTATTGATTCGGTCTTCGCGTCGTCTCGGTCTTTCCTTGAGAACGATGGTTCAGTTCGCTGGACTGGTGCCCCCAGAATACCCCTCCTTCATAGTCCCTGGAAATCTGTCTCGAATAGCAGACTATACGGCTACGCCCGCTGCTGAACTGCTCGAAAAGCACACGCTCTTTGCGTTCGTATGTTTGACCTACGATTCGTCGGAGATCGCAATACTCAGATGTGCAGCAATTCATGGCGACGGAATTCAGTCGAGTTCTGCGTACCGGGCCCAATTTACAAATCGAAGTCGACGCGTATCGTTCAGGCGATATTGTTCAGCTTGTGCGGCTGAAGATGAGCGTGTGTTCGGCGAGGCTTATTGGCATAGGATGCACGCCGTTCCTGGCGTGCTGACATGTCCGGAGCATAATTCGCGGCTACTAGAAACCTCAGCATATCTTCTTGATGGTTTGCGCAATGAAACAGTTTTTCTGCCGAACGAAACTTGTGCATCACGTCCTTGGTTTTACGCATCCAAGCCCGTTTTACGGCTTCTGTCCGTGCTCGCTTCTGATGCCCTGAAACTCGAGCCGGGAAGTTGGCGGGACTGTGCCGACGCGTACGTTGCTGCGCTGCGCGCCGCAGGGTACGAAGACCTTCGCGATCGCGAGACGCGGCGGCGACTCATAATCGATTGTAAGGAATTTTTCGACGCGCGGTTCCTAGATGCCTTTGACCTGTCACTTGCACAGCCGGCTGCAACAACTTGGCTTATGCGAGTCACATCCGGTGAACGCCTGCATCGACAGTCGACTCTATCGCACCTTTTTCTTCGGTGCTTCCTGGAGGCGGCAAAAACTCTTCCCAGTTGACGGATCGGGCCATGTCCGTCTTGAAATCTGCTCCCTTCGAACCGCAACCTTCAAAATTGATTGGCTCCGCCGGTGACTGCGCGTGATGCAGACCGATTCACGAGAGACTTCGAATTACGCTGAGAGAGCGTCGAACCTTTTTTCGCGAGGCTGTCGGCCAACTCGTTCAGTTGGTGACCGGCGTAGCCACGGAGGTGGTGGAAATTGACGAGGCGGTGACGGTTGACTGCGTCGGAGAGGACATCCCAGTGCTCGAGATTCATCCCCTTCCTGAACTGACCGCGCATGGTTTTAACAACGTAGAGCGAGTCGGTATGGACGTCGACGGTCGAACCTTTTGGTAGGTCGTCCAAGCCGTATGCGGCAGCCCGAATCTCGGCGATTTGATTCGTCGCGTATCCAATGGCCTTAAAGCCCTCGCACACCACCGCTTCTTCACTCACCACCACCCAACCGCAGCCGGATGGTCCCGGATTCCGTATTGTTGAGCCATCGCAAAAGAGTGCAAACTTTCCGGCATCCCCATTGCGGAATTCCGCACTAGCTGTGGATGCCCCCGTTCTGCCCTCTGGCGTTTCCGGGACCTTCTGCTTCTTCGCAAGGAAGTCCGCCACAGCCCTGCTTCGTTGATGCACTAACGCATCGACGGCTTCCCGCAGGGCTCGCCTCGTGCGGCCGCTCGGTAATTTGTGCCACGCTAGCGCGGCTTGGACGATGTTGTCGGAGAGCGACGGAGAATATTTCACGGCAGCGATTTGCATGATTTTCTAAGTTTGCACAACACGATTGCGAGCTTCGACGTAACAGCGATCGACGAAAATACTCGGGTGTTTCGAGAAACGCTGCGAAGTATTCCGAGACAGCTTGGTTCGTAACGGGTACAAGAAAATAGCGAAACGAATTTATCTGGTCTCGCCCCGTTTTTCGATTCCGCGTCGAGCGCATTGTTGTGCTGTAGCATTCAGATAACGCTCCCCTTTTGCGAAGCTGCCATGTCGCCGCCGCGTAGAGGACCGCAAGCCCGTTGCCGCGCTCAACCCGCGCTGGAGACTCATCATGTCATTCCTGACTCAATTCGAATCTTTGATGCTCCAGCGAGGCGTCACGCTTGAAGCTTTGGCCGATCGCATGAGCATGTCGGTGCCTGTTATGAGTTCTGCCCTAGTCGGGATGGACAGCGATGCGAGCTCAGCATTAGCTGCGCTCGCCACGGCGATGGAAGCCGAATGGATCCTTGTTCCGAAAGAACATGTCCGAGAGTTAAGGCGATTGCTGGAGAGAGACGGAACAGCCCCAGACTATTCAGCGCTTAGCGCCGCTGAACTGTTTCTCCGGTCGATTTCTGACGGGCATCGTCCCTAAGCTTGCACTCCCGCTAAGCTGTTCAACTGCCTTTGTCATGATCGTTCCGGCATCGGGCCCCGGTCACCGATCGTCGATGCCGCCGGTCGTATGTCCGTCTCCTTGCATAGTGGTGTTTTGTCTCTTTCGCTTCCTAACCGATGACCTCGCAAGCGCATCCTGATTAAGCGAAGCAAAAGGAAAAGCTGCACGGCTATGCGCCTGCCGTCCAGGCAGGCAAAACCATTGTAAACAAAGACTCTTTTGAATAAACAAGAGACTCTTGAGTTTTGGGCAAAACTCCCCCTTAGCCAACCGGGATGCGGTTGAGCCGGGGGGAGTTGCGCCGTTTGATGGGCACCACGGTCGGCGTACATCACCGTGACTCAATCGAATTGTTCGAGGACATGTGCGCCTCGCTGTTCCCCTTTCGACTGTTCCTCCCAGGGCTGCACCCGTGAACGTCCGCTTGGTGCACTTCGCTGGCCGCGGCGTGTTGAGCCCCCTCCTCCAGCAAAGAAGGTAGGGAAGCCGGTTTATACCGTCCACGAAATCGCGAGTTACGCCGCGCGACGGACCGCGTCACACGGCGTATCTGTCGCGTTCTCGCGAAGCCACGACTGCAGTTGCCGCTGGGTGTTTATCGAACCCAAAGCCTCGTCGGCACGCGTCACGAGGAAGTTTTTCCAGCGGGCAAACGGGACCGCCGACACTGTCACATCAAGCGCAAGCCAGCGGCGGACACCCGAAGTTCGTGCGTGACGAAGAACGCGTAACACACGACGCTGTCCCTCCTCGTGACCGTCCAGCCCTTCGCTAAATAGCTTTGTGCTTCCGACAACCCGCTTTCGCAAGTCCGTCGGAAGAAGATTCGATGTGACCGTTTCTCCGAGGGTATCAATCCATCCGCAACTTAGAACGATCTGCACGGACGGATACGGGCGCAACAAATCGGAGAGCAACCGCGCATACTCGAAGGTTTGCTGTCCGCCGCGGAGGCGAATGTTTCCGTTTCTGTCCATCATCGCAGCGCCAACGTGAAGAACCCCGCCGAAGCCCAAGTAGATAACCGGCTTGCTCCAGTCAGCACAGTTCGATATTGCATGCATATCGTCGATTCCCGAGTCCTGTAGTTTGCGAGCACGGAGTGCTGGCAATGCGTCCGTGGAGGCATGCCTCGGTGTCGCGCACCTGAACCAGCGCATGCCGCTATTCCATAAACGACATAATCATCTCATATATGGGATTATAGGCGACATGTTTAGCCTTTGCAGGCGTTTTGCCTGAGTTAGATATGAGTCGTGGAGTGAGTCGAAAGCGGGTCAAGCGTGCTTATGCCGCGCTGCGCCTGCTGCGGCGAGCGCCGCCACAGGGCTACCCTCAGGGACGGTGGGTGAGATCGACTCTGAAGTCGGCTCTTCCAAGCGCCCGCATGCATTGGAGGAAGAACGCGAAGCTGAAGCTTCCGCGAGACAGTTTGTTCGCGATGGCGCGCTCTGTTTCTTCCACGCCGATGTCGGTAAGCATCCGCGCTAACTGGCGATAGCTCACGCCTTGCCGAGCGAGCTCTGCACGCAGGACGTTGCCAGCCATCTGATACCAGTCGGTCATCCGCATAGGGGCGAGAGAAAACGCACATTATTCCCCGCCCCAAGCTGCGTCGGCTGTACAATCCCATATATGGGATCAAAACATCTGAAATGGGATTTTTACATCTAAGCGTAGCCGCTGGACTTGGCTCGACGCTGCCCTGGCGTTGTTTCGACGTTCCTCCGAGCTTTCGCGCCGCATTACGCCGACTATCTCTCCCAATACCTCAACGACATTTAGGCGGTCGGCGCTCAGCATCAAACGATAGCGACCTGGAGCTCGCTCGTGAAGTTGGACGCCTGCGAAGCAGACACGCCCGAGAACCGCAATGTCGAGCCTTGCGTCGACGAGTTCCTGCGAGCATCCGGCCGATCTGCGGGTGATGAACGCCGTCGTTCGTCTTGCAAAGGGATACGGCGCTTCGGGTGCGATGTAGCCACCAGATTGCATCGCGCCTGTCGCCCGAGCCCAGATGCAGCGTCGAGGATCGACCTCGTCAATAGCCACATACGCTGGCGTATCTTTCAGCGCCATCGAATGGGCTCCAATGTAGATCGTCACAATCGTTCGGCTCCATTCTGACGCCCAGGCGCTTGCTACCTCACGTAACAAGCGGAATCGCACCCCGCTTCGCAACGCTTCGAGCGGAGCTTGTCCTCCCAGTGCTTCATGACCCGAGAGTAGAAACGAAAGCCGTACACTGGGCGGTGCAGGTCGGATGATCCTGCACAAAGAGAAAAGCTGGCGTCGGTCGACCTTTGGTTCCGACAGAATTGCTGGAAAGGACTTTTCTCCGCTGCCGAGGGAAAAGACGCTGCCCTTGGAAAGCAGCGAGTTGAGCACCTCCTCGCTTATACCCAAGCGCGCACGAAACTTCCAGCGAGTGATGATTTCTGCGCTAAGGTTCATTGGCCGTAGGCTTCGGAGGATGTGGCATAGCCCTGTTCTCATGTACCGTGCCGCAGTGTTACACGCAAACGGGCACGATCGCCTTGCGTTGCCCAGTCACTCGTCCGCCTCATGCAGCGCGATGACCGTCAGCGTCCCCGGACCGAAATCACAACAAAAATTGCAGCGCTCGCCGCGCCATGACCACTGCATCGTCGCCAACCACGTACTGAACGCAATAAGCGAATTTAGTCGCGCCAGACGGTCGAACAGTTACGTGCGCTACATCGACACCACACCGTACGTCAACGCGGGTGACGACTGGATCGACATCACGCGCAAGCATATCTCCAACTGTTTCGTAGACGAACAGCGTGGTCTGCGTTGCCGACGGATAAGGACCGGGTGGCGAGGGCTTCGCCAGCGCATCGAGCGCACGCGCCCAAATCGAGTCCGCAGTCGCATCTGACACACCATCGCATACAAGACTGACTGAGGGGCCATCGCAGTCGCCCAGATATAAAGAAACATGGGTGTAGCGATTGCAATCCGAGGAGATGCTTTCCCGCTCACTGCTCATGACCATCCGGAACAGTTGGACAGACGCGCCGTGCTCGCGATCAATACTGCCGGTTCACCCCGGTTCATCGGGGCGACTTCTCGACTGGCGCCGACCAGATCGTCGGAGCGACGGTTGCTGAAACAGCCATCTCCGCATCCGTCGGATAGTGCCGGAGCAGTCCGACGGCAACGCTGCGCACCAGCCCAGCGATGGATATCTGCTCGTCCTCGGCCAGCATCTGCAGAAACCAACGCGTGTCGAGCACCGCACGCGTCCGGTCACTTGGCGTAGTCATGCGATCCTCCAGGGCGAAAAGGTGCGTCGCGTCGAAGTGATCTTCGATGCGATTTCGAAAACAGTAAACGGACCACACGGATTCAGCTAGCCGGGACGAACCACTTTCGCCGTTTAGCCGATAGCAACGACCGGAGGTGGTGAGCCCCCTTCCATCCCTAGAGTCAAACGATAAGATTGGCGAACTTACGCGACCGACAGAAGTCGCTTCGTTGAAGCCGACGAAGTGGAAACCACCGCCTGGCATGACAGCCATCACACGCCATTCAATCAGCCTGATTTCCAGCTCGACCGACACCGAGCAAGTATCTGACGTTGACATGGAGACTCGAACCGGAACGAGCAAGGCCTGCCCTTCGTCTGCGAATTCGCTTCGAATTGCGGGCAGCCAGCTAGATGGGACGCGCGAGCTTGTGTGATTGGACTTGTAGCCTGCGACGAAGCGTGTATTTCTACACGTCATTCGCATTATATGCAATGTGTCGAAACTTGCAAGAAATCGAAGTCATCTGAACTTCAGGGGCTCGCCCTGCCAGCGAAGGCAGCACTGTTCAAGGATGAGAAGTCGAGAAACGACCGAACGCCCCCAAACCGGCAAACAGTCGCGCATTGAAAAAACAACGCCGCGGAAAAGGTCCCTTCCTCACCTTGTGCTTTCAGATTGTCCGGCTGAATCTCGATGCCGATCTCTGAGAGTCGCTGGGCAAGAAGCCGCCAATCAAGCCACGGCTGCTGCGACATCAAGTGACTCAGAAGGTTAGAGGCACGCTCCTCCCACGTACCTGCGCCCGCCAAACTTTGCGACCAAGCATCCGGGCAATCCACCCGCGCGGCCGCGAGCGCCTGAACGAAGAAGGTAAAACGAAAAGTACCTCGCTGTACTTTTCCTTCAACCGATCGGGCGGACTCTGGGACGCCCATTCGATTAAGCTCTGAGGCCAGTTGTGCATAGCTCACATCCTGCCGCGTGAGCGCGACACGAATCGCGCGAGAAGCCAGCCTCGCCCATGCCCCCTCCGACCCGTCCGCGTCTTTCGCTTGCATTTGCGTCGACATGTACTACCTTGGTGTGTATATCTGCACGCGTTCTCTAGAAGTCAAAGTCAAATTCAGAGAGCCCTCGACGTCGCTGTCTTAGCCGCCCCACTCGTCACAAACTTCAGCGCACGTCGCTTCACAGAAAACCGAGCCAGGTCTTTCATGAGTTCCGTCCTATATTTGGGCGTTGAGGGTGTCGTCTTCCCATGGCGGACACGCCCATTGGTCGCATGCGACACGTCAGCGTCTCGTAGGTCAGTCACAAACTCCGAACTTCTAGACAAACTCTCAGCCATAGCCGAGGCAGCATCTGACTTGGAAGTGGTTCTGAACGGTTCCTACGTTGTCGACATTGGTTACCGCAGAATTCTCAGCTTTTTGCCCCATGGGCTGGCCTCGCGGACGGTGGGTGCGACGACTTCTGGAAATCGGCTGCATCGGAAAACCGACCTGCGAAAGCGAGCGGACGTTCTTCGCGCAGACGTGACCCGCCGCAATCCCGGCACATTAACGATCGTCGATGCCTCGCGAAGCGCCATACCTTTCGAATACGTCTCCCGGTCAGTGCTCGTTATCCACAACGACTCGGCAGCACTCAAGCAGACGCTCGACCAAATTCAGCGCCTTCTGTTACCCAGCGTGACGGGCCCAAGACCAGAACCCTGACGACGCCCGTTAATACTCTCACATCTAAAGCCCTTGCGGAACCACCGACCTAAAACGGTAGTACCGGGCCGGCTGTCTCGCACCCGCGACTACTGGCGAACGCCCGACGATTCCAAGCTGCAGAACGGCGCACATAATTGTCCTACGCTGGTCACCGCCTGAATCTCCAGCGCTGTACACGGCCCACTTGCGACGCTTTCTAAAACAAATCTCAGGGTTTCGCGGCATCTAAAACGGTCGGACCTTTTGATGACCCGAAGCTGGCAGCGCTATACGCTCTATAACGCGGCGCCGCCGCGTGTCTTTGGTGGAGCTATGCGCAATGCCACGTGGTATCAAGAAGTGGACGGAGGAGGTAGTCGCACGCCGGATCCGAGAAGGGTATGGCGAAGGCGAGGGAGCACAGTACAAGCCGTGGGTCGGCACCGCTGACTTCTCCTCTTTGGGACGCACTCACCGTGCATACAGCCAAAGATTTGGCCGCACCATCGAGATGGTGTCGGATGTCGAGTGGAACACCTTCGTTTGCCTCGAATTCTGCAGGGCGGTGACAGCAGTCTACGAGGGCTTTCCATTGCCGCGGGAAACTACCATGGAAGTGGCGGCAGCCTTGGGCGTCAAGCACCCTACATACCCCGGCACTTCGGTTCCTGCGGTGATGACGGTTGATTTCCTAGTAGCGATCGAGCAAGACGGTGTGCCTTGTCTAAAGGCGTTCGACTGCAAGCGCTCCGAAGACGCCGAAAACGAGCGCGCCGTCGAGAAACTACAGATAGCCCATGCGTATTTTGCTGGCTGCGACGTAAAGCATCACCTTGTCTTTCATTCGTCGCTTCCGATGCAGAAGGTCCGAAATATCGAATGGTTCCGCGGAGCGATCTGGAAGCCCGGGCAAACATCTCCATCGTTTGAGCAACTGCAGGAACTATGCGCGCAGATGAAGAACGATTTCTCAGGTTCCACGCGGCTTGACTCACTTGCTGAGTATTGCAGCAAGTTTGACCGTCGTCACGGGATTACGTCCGGCCTAGGCTTACGTGTCGCACGCGTGCTGCTTTGGGAGCAAACGCTGCGCTGCGACTTGAACGTCCCCCACCTGGAACAGGCGCCAGTCAGCAGTTTTACGCTGAGAGCCGATGACGAGCGGCCTCCAAGCAGAGTTTCGATTGCCTGAAAACTGCTTTTCTTCAACGACTCGACACCAAGCCATGCTGCTCAGGAACGACCTCTTCGATGCTGCCGACCAGACGCGTTACCGCGTTCTCTCCATTGACCCCGAGGGGCATCGCGGGTGGGTCATGCCCGTGAGCGGCGCCGGTCGGTGGCCTGAATATCGGGACTTCGGCGTTTTGACGGGTCACGTGTCCGTCAAGGCGCTTCGCGGGTCGGACGCCGGTCAACAACCTGACCTCGCCTTTTATTCAGAAACGGCGAGAAGGCGAGCGTACAAGGCATATGACGCTATCGAGCCGCTCATCAACCATTCTCAAATTTTCGTATCGTCCGCTCGCGGCCCATTGGTCGAGGCGCGCGCGAAAGAGCTAGGCATATCCGAAACGACGCTGTATCGATACCTTCGACTATATTGGCGTAACGGGCAATCTCGGCTTGCGCTCGTCCCTGATTTTGACAAGATCGGGCGCTCGACCGAGAAGCTGACTGCCGGTCGCGGACGTCGGCCCAAGGATGGGAAGTACCGAACGTTTCAGATGACGCCCGCTGACGCCAAGAACGTTCAGACCGCAATCAGGAAATACTATCTTGACGGCGAGATATCGACCCTCGCCGGCGCGCACTTTCGCATGCGAGAGGAGTTCTACTCCTACCTCGACGGCAACGGCACGAGATATCTGCGTCCGGACGGAGAATGCCCGTCGATATTTCAATTCCGACATATTGCCCGAACGAAGTTCACGCTCACGGAAATTCTCCGGAAAAAGCGCGGATCGAAAGAATTCGACCGCGAGCATGGCGCTCATCTCGGAAGCGCGCTCGAAGAAGCTGTAGGCGTCGGCCACATCTACGAAATCGACGCAACCATCGGTGACGTGTTCCTTGTTGCGCTAGAAGACCGCTCGACCATTATCGGAAAGCCTACGCTCTATCTCATCTATGACCGCTGGAGCCGACTCGTAGTTGGTTTCTATGTCGGCCTCGAGAACGCCTCGTGGACAGGCGCAATGCTTGCGATTCTTAGCGTTGCAGCGGACAAGCAAGCGTTGTGCGCTCGGTATGGCATCCCATACGACCCGGAAGATTGGCCTGCCGACGCTACTTTTCCGGAAAAGTGGGTCGGCGACCGCGGCGAGATGAACAGCAACAACAGCTATCGGATTTGCGATGGAATGCAATCGACTGTCGTTAATACCCAGTCCCTTTTGCCGCATCGAAAAGGTACTGTCGAATGCGGGTTTAGGCTGCTTCACGCGTCGATCGCAGATGTGACGCCTGGATATGAGCCGCCAATGAACGCCATCAAGCGTCGACAGCGGCGCTACTATCATGACGCGTCTCTGACGTTGGATGAATTCACGTCGATAGTCATCAAGCATGTCATCGCGCACAATCGAAAGGTCATGAAGGGCTATCGGCTGGAGCCGCGGCATGTGCTCTCTGGCACGCCTGCCGTACCGCTTGATTTGTGGAACGACGACGTCGCACGCCGCAGTGGCGCGCTTGCTCGGTATGACTATGATTTTCTCCGCCTACAACTGCTGCCGAAAGACAAGGCGACAGTGACGCAAGACGGAATTAAGTTTAGGCGGCTGGTGTTCGATTGCCCGTCGGCAAGCGAACTCGGATGGTACGTACAAGCGGGAAGGCGAGGCAACTTTGCCGTCGAAGTGTCGTATGACCCTCGCTCCGCGTCCTCCATCATCGTTTATAACCCCGCAGACCGTCGACAGACGTTTGAGTGCAAGCTCGCGCCTGTGAGCAAGGAATTTTCTGGCTACTCGTTCGCCGAAGTCGAGTATATCTTCCGTCGAGCTGAGCTTAACAATTTTGAGAATAAGGCCAGTGCCGATCAGGCGAAGGCCGAGTTGCGTCAGCACATCAGACTTCTGAGTGCGAGCGCGGTTGCAGAACGCAAGGCTGCAAGCAAGGGTAAATCGCGCTCTGGAAGACGGGCGGACACTGCTTTCGCTCGCGCAGCCGAACTCGCGGCGCGTCGGCGCGAAGATGCCGCTATGCCGGTAATTCCCGAATCGCTTCCCCAAAACGTCATCCCTTTGCAAACGCAGATGACGACCGCAAACCCAGTGCATTTTGACGGTGGCGAATCCCAGCCGACACCGGGGTTGGAGCTAGGCGCCACTGCGAGTCCCACCGGGGGTAAAACGTCATCGCCTTTGCGCGACATGTTACGCCGCAAGGCTCAGGAGAAATTGAATGCACGCAATGAATAACAAGGTTGTTGTTGAGGCACAGTACTCGCCCCAACGTATTCCACGCTATCGTGGAAACCCTCTCATTGAAGCGTTGCCTCCGTCTGTGGACGATGACACGCTTATCGATAGGCTGATGGTCGTCCCTGATTTTGACGAGCAGCAGCGAGAATGGGAGACGCACGAGCGACTTCAAATGGTTGCCGGTCTGTCTTCGTTTCTCCGACCGATGGAGCGGCACGTCCAGCTCGCACGTGCGTTCGACACTCTTATTCGTTCCGGCTATGTAGGGCGACGCCCTTCATCAGCGGAACACGTTCGCGTATTTCAACAGCTGTACGAGGCGATGCAGGCCGGTCGAGCCTTCAACGCCCCCTATCTGCCTCCTACCGAGGAGCAGCTGTCGTCGCGTGTCGTGGGGATGTCTGGTACGGGAAAGACGACGACGATACGTCGAATTTTTTCGTGGTATCCGCCAGTGATTCACCACGAGAAATGGCATTGCTACCAGATACCTTACCTGCACATTGAGGCTCCCCACGATGGCATGTCGACGAAGGGACTCGCTGCCTCGATACTGCGCAAAATCGACCAGCTCGTTCCAGATGCCGGGTACTTCGACATGCACGTCAACCGACGTGGCAACAGCGGAGAACTGCTTCTAAACCAGGCCGCTCGCGCCATGCATAACCATTTCGTCGGCGTAACCGTGGTCGACGAAATCCAAAATCTGAGCAATGCTGGTACGTCGAAGCAGACGCTGATGTCTGCCCTGGTCACAGCGTCGAACGAATTGGGCGTTCCGATGGTCTTTGTAGGTACCCATAAAGCGTCCGAACTTCTGGGGCTCGATTTCAGACAAGGCCGACGCAGCGCGGGGCACGGTTTTCCCACTTGGTCGACCTTTCAACCGAGCGGTGACCTCAATGAGCCCGGAGAATGGGAAGATTTTGTTACCGAATTGTTCGCGTATCAATGGAACAAGAAGCCCGTCACCCTAACTCAGGGCATGTCAAACACGATGCTGGCTTGCTCGCAGGGAGTGCCCGACATCGCAATCAAATTGTTCGCTTGTGCCCAATGGAGAGCGATGCTTGATCGCAGTGAGACATTTTCTAGCGCGACCATTACCTCCGTATTTGAAGCCGAGCTCGAGCCAGTGAAACGGATGCTGAACGCAATGCGCACTGGTGACGCGCAAACGCTGCGTACATATAAAGACATCCCGCCTGTGCACTTGACATCGCTGCTCGATGACACGCTTGCCACCTTCGAGGGCACTCGCCAGCGTGGCGCCAGTGTGCGCCCGGGAGATAAAGCATTCGTGCCGGCAGTCGCAAGTGTTTTGCAGAAGGCGGGCGTTGAAGACGACAGGGCGGTCTGGGCGGCAAGGAAGGTCGATTCTGCCGGCAAGGTCACCGGCATCGCTGCCGGCGCAGAGGCAGCCTTGGCGTTGACGAAGCCGCGCGCTATTACGAAAAGCAGCAAGAAGAAGCTTGACGAGCCACCCGTGACGCTTGCTCCGGACGACTACCGCCAGGCGATATTACGGGCAAAGGCTGACGGTAGCAGCGCGTTCAGTCATCTGGTGGCGATGGGAGCGGCGTGCCGACTGGATGAGGTTTTGGGCCTCTGAGGCTGCATATCGCCTGTCCCAGTTGAACGTTTTTGCGGCGCCAGGCGAGGCCCGCAGGCGCCGACGCTTACAAGCCTGGCTTCGCATCAAAACTGTGCGGAAAAGGCTAAAACGGATCCCTTACACGCCGAGCCCAACCACACTGCAAGGACACAGAAAATGACCCAAGCCATCAACCAAAGTGCAAGTCGTCAACGCGACGCCATTACTATTGTTGACAACATCGCGTTGTTCGACGAACTTGTAGCTTGTGCGGAGCACGCTGGTTTGGCCGCGTGCGCTGCAGTAGCCAAGGTTTTTCTCCCAAAAGAGTTGCAGCAAGCGATTTCAGAGACACATGTTTTGGCTTTTGCCGTTCCTTCCAACGAAGACATTGACTGGGACGCACAAGCTGCGAACTTGCTCATCCCGCATAACGAAATCGACTTCGAGCACCGCCAAGCAACATCCTTGTTTCTTCTTGGGAACGGCCCTATCGCGTTCGAGCCGAAGTACGGATTTCAACCTCTCTTCGGCTCCGATGGCTCACTCTTCGTTTTCTTCCTGCATCGGGCCATCACCTATTTGGTCCGCTACAACTGGAGCGAGCGCTTCCTCAATACGTGGGAGGCACTGGAGGTGTCGGCCGGAGAGAACTATCAACACGACGACGAAAGAGCGGCACGGAGCATCTTAGTCCTCGGGTCACCCGTCAGCGGAGCGGCCGATAATATCGCTATCGTACCGGCCGCATATTTCGAAATCGGAAACGATGGACGGCTGGCCCAGTATTTCGCATCGGCACGTGCTCGGTCGGCACCCGACCTTTTCGCTGAGCAGTGTCCCGACGTGTGTTCTTGGAACGAATAAGCGTCACCAGCGTACGACGCTCGGTCGTGCACGAAGTCCCCGCTGAACTATCACGTTTCTTTTCGCGACCGTCGTGCCTCGAGCTCGGCGGTCGTTTCTTGCGAGTCAATGCCGACGAATCGCTTACGCCAACCGCCATAGGTTGTTACGTCAGCGACGAAAATTCGTCGCTCACTACACACGAGTGCGCGTCAAAGGAAGGACAGCATCAATGCAATCACATCAGCGAATCAGCGATAACGCCATTCATCCAGCCGATCTGGAAAGCGGCATTACAACTAATAATGTCGTTGAGCTTATTCGCGCGACTAGCGGCACAGAAAGGCAACGAACGTTTTTTATTGCGGCGAAAGATCTTCCGGTTGGCGTGGGTCAGCAAGACGACAACCCGCCCTGTGTCGCAGTTCTCGCAGAGCCTTGCGACATCGCCAACATCTCTAGATATTTTGAAATTAAGTGCTATGGCCCCCCGGAAGAGCCGAACCGGAATGTTTTAATCCTGTTGGGAAACTCGTCAATCGCGATGGACGTTGACTCGCTCGAAGTCAACCTGCTCTCTCGGCAATGCTTTTCGGTCCTCTTCGTGCATGCAGTCGGGTGGACGATCGCGAGGTTCGACGTCACGGACGGTGACCGGCAGCGACTGCTTGCAGCCTTTTTCGGAACGTTTGGGGACATCGACTGCAGCTCCTTCAGTCAGTCGGAGTCAATGCTTCCAAAAAATGTCCGATTCGGCTCGCTTGAGGTTGATTGAATCCTCTTCTATGCGTCGGGCGGCTTACCGTCTAAGCCGAGAGGCAATACCGCACGATCTCGGCCTGAACACGCTCTTTGCAACAGAGCGGGACTACCCGATTGGCGGCAGTGGCGCTCCAGGTCGGAATACGGCGACCGTCGCATCGCCCATCTCGCCCGCTTGGTTCCGAAACGCGGCATGTCACCGAACCAGTCTAAGCGGTACCGCGAGCGGAGGAGCGCACCGCCCGGGTGGCTGTACGCGTGTCGGCAGAGACTGTCGTCGAGCGTCTGAATTTGTGCGCGCTCGGTCTGAGACGGCGGCTGAACCGACCCATCTTGGACATGGGACGCCGTGCGATCAGGCGGCAAAAGGCTAGACAATGGCTTAGTCGGTTCAGTCGGTGTTTGGCTGCCACGGCTCCTTTCGCGATAGATTCGCTTGCCATCTGCATTGGGACTGCCTGGACTTTAACGGCGTCTTTTGATCGCTCGACTGCGCAGTCATCGGCCTAATTTTCTTTTGACAAGGCATACGGACATCCGGCTGCTGCAGCCATTTTAGATGAGGCGGTCGCTATACGTTCCACAATCAAGGAGCGAAAACATGTGGCTGCATTCGATTGAACGCAAGGACGGGCGACTAGAGGGAAAAGTCATTCACAGCGACGGCGACATAAGTTGGGTCGACGCATCGTCGTTATGGCAATTGCAGATGCCAGAGTCTGGTAAGTCTAAGCTTAGGCTTACGACGAATCTTGACGATTGGCAGGCCTCGGACTCAACCGAATATTTAGCCTTATCGGGCATGCAATACCACCTGCGGGATGACTCTCATGAAATCTACGTCGCTCGCCATTTAGGCTTGCGCCTGCTGATCCCTGCTTTAGTTTTAACGAGGGCGCTCTTTATGCCGAATGCTATCTTTTTCAATCATCTTTATCGTCCGTCAAGCCTCGACCAACTTGTCGCGCCGGTATTGCAGGCAACAGGCCTTGTTTGCGCACCGTTACATCGTGACTTAAGGCGCCGCATAGGGGCGGCAGCGTCTGGACCAACGCGTGTGCAGTGGATGTACTGTTTTCCATCGGCACGTGAGGCGTTTGCTTCCGTCTACGCGAACGCTCTGCGTAGAGCGATTCGCCTTGCACTGCCGAAGCTGGTCGGAGATGCAGTGCTCACTGGTACGCTTCATGGGCGGGTTTTTGTCGCCTCAGCGATGTCTCTGCATCGCTTGGAACCGAACGAACACGCTTTCTCGTGGGCGGGCGAACAACCGACTCAATTCATCCTTCCGTCTGCCGATCGCTCCGGCACGCAACTAAATCCCGTGTTGAAGAAATCCGAGCTCATTGAAGGACCAAATGGCTGGCGCCTCGCAGACTCCGAATGGTTGCGATTGAACCATATCATCCGCGCCAACCCCGCAGACGGCCCAAACGATGACCGAGCGATAGTCGATGCGATACTCATCAAACTTGCAACGGGCATGGGATGGCGCAGCGCGAACGGAATGGTAGAGGGTGCAACTAGAGTCAGCTCCTTTTACCAAAATCTTCGACGATCTGGTCGATGGGAAGATTTCGAAGCCGCGCTACTCTGTTTGCGACAAGGAAAAAAACTACCCCCCTTGAGGCCGCGCCAAGACGCTGTGCTGTTCCCGCATAATCCAAGAATAAGGTTGCGTCCACGCAAGACGCTTTAGTCTGACCTCTGGTGCTTTCCGTACTGAAGCGACATCCTTACGAGGCAGCCGCGGCCACGCCAGAGCATATGTAATGGCCTGTTCTTAAATTCGTTTGCTGATGATTGACGGCTAACGTGCCGGACGTTCAACCTAAGCACGTCCGTCGAGCGCGGCGTTGACGTTTGATTCGATTGCAACTTTTTGGCACCAGCGAGACTGAGTGTGGCATAGTCGCACCATTAAGTTCACTTGAGCGGAGGAAAGTCATGGCCACTCTCGGGGCGTTGCGCGAGAAAATTGCAAAACTAGAAGCGCAGGCCGAAGCGCTTGCGAAAAAGGAATCGGCGAGCGTCATCAAAGAGATTCATGCTTTGATGAACAAGCATGGGCTCACTTTTACCGACATCGACAACGGCAACGCATCAATGGCAAGCGGTCAAAGAACTAGCGCCAAGGCAACGTCAGGCGGCAAACCAAGTCCTGCGCCAAAGTATCGCGACCCGAAGTCTGGGTCAACCTGGAGTGGTTTCGGTCGAGTTCCGGGTTGGATTGCGAACGCAAAAACCCGCGACGCGTATTTGATTGTCGACGGTGGGGCCAGTGCGTCAGCTGCCTCAAAGGCTCCAAAAAAGTCTGGTAATTATCCGAGGGGGCCGCAACCTGCGAAGTACCGGGATCCAAAGTCTGGTGCCGAATGGAGCGGTCGGGGAAAAGCCCCGGGGTGGCTTGCCAACGCGAAGGATAGAACTAAATTTTTGATTGAGGGTGCAGCCGATGCGTCAGCCTCAGGGATAGAAAACACGGCGTCAAAAACGTCTTCTGGAAAGCGGATTGAGCAAAAGCTTGCTACGAAGTCCGTCGCAAGCAAGAAGGCGCCAACAAAGAAAGCTGCCACGAAAAAGACGTCTGCCAAGAAAACTGCGAGCAAACGCGCGCCTGTTGCACAGTCCGTCGGGAAAGAGTCGGAAGCTGGAATTGCTTCGAAGAAGACGCCCGCTAAGAAAGTCGCCTCGAAGAAAGCATCGGCGAAGTCAGGCGATACGCCAGGTACGGGTGCCGATTTTCTGCAGGCAAATGATTCCAGCGACGTAACATCAGCAAGCTAAGTGCAGGCTGTAGTCGACTGATCGCAAAGGAGTTTTGCCCAATGGATGCTTTTTTAGCGGCTCATTCACGAGGTGTCGCTATCGAACGAGTGACCCGTTCGCGAAGGCGCAGAACGGGTCATTGTCGCAGCTAGTACGACACCTTGCACGCACCGGGCAACTAAATTGGGATACTCACTGCCCTAAACTCGTCGGGGCCTATGAATCTGCTGACAGTTCTTCGATGTTTGCCTCACGCAGAAGAGAGGACTCTATAGCCGCGATACAGGATGCAGTGTTAAGCAGATAGTCAAATACGAGCTTTCTCTACCCAGTCTTACTCTTCGCGACCGTGGTGCACAAGTGTGCAAAACAAAGCGTCGTCGCCCTCTCCGAGAGCACACTCAGCATTCTTAATGAAGCGTCTTCGCTACGTAGTTCGCAGCAATCGTTCGCTCGTTCGACGGAGTGTTTCTCATCTGCTGCGCGATGCGACTTGTCATCAGTACGTTGATTGAATCGCACTGGTTCGAAGCTGTTTCATGCTTTTTGCGCATCCGAATAACATCGCTTCGTGCTTCAATCATTGCCCGTACCAAATCTGAATTACTCGTCTTCGTCGACTCGAGACTGGCTGGCCGCAATTCTTCCAACTCGGCGGCAACAGCAAATTCGACCTTGCTAAACAAACAATCGTAGGGCGCACTTTCTGGTAGCATGAATGCGAAAGCACACTCGTTGGACGCTTCCCAGACTTTAAGGGCCGACCAAAGTTCTCTGGCACCAGCGTCACACAACCAATGGACGCGAAATGCGCCACTTGTCAGCGTCAAATGAAACACTCCGGAAGAGGTATCCTTCATTTTCTGCGCCTTCAGCGACACCGGGCCGTTCGCATCTACCGCGTCGGCCAACGCTAAGTAATCAAGATGCTCCAGCGACGCGGTGAAGACCGGAAAGTCTGCTGGCACCGACCGTGCGATTGGAAATCCTTCTTGGAAAAACTTTGCTTCGACCACTTGACCTACCGAAAAAACGCCGCTGTTGTCATCGGGCTTGTATTTCATGATGCGTCTCGCATTGTGTGGAATGCCGCTGTACGCGGTTTTAAAGTTACCCTTTTGGTCGACGTACTCCGCCGTGACGGCGCAGTTGCTTCCTACCTCATATAGCGATCGACCACACTCGCGCGCATCTAAAATGCGGACCCCGGCGTTTCTAAGATGTATTCGTCGGTTTTGACGGGCATAGTCGGGAAGTGCTTTCAAGATTGTGGACCTTCCCAGCAACCGTGCGACCTTTCGAAACGCTTTGGAGCACGGTACCCATCAGCACATCCCGTGTTGACCGGACTTCATCAGACATCGAAGATTTTTCGTAATAGACTGTAGGAGACGCGCCAGTGTCCTTCGGAGTCTGTCACGGCGATCGACGCCGTTTTCGAGTTCAGTCTGACGACAGTGCCGACACGCTCGTTCAGATGCTTGTCGGTGAATCCCACGGTGTCGCCGATGAAGAACTCTTCGGAGCGCGGACGCGCTGGCGGCGCTTCATTTTGAATTGGGGCTGCAGTGACATCGAGGAGAATCGCCGCATACAACATTGCGCATCGGCGTCGAGTCATGTTGTCCTGTACGACCGCTTGCGTATGCCGCAGCTCGGTGATAGTGCCTTCCGAAGGCGGTCCCAACGGATTGTCACCGATGTATCGGACAGTCATGCCGATGTGCATTCGTTGACGGACCTCGAGAACGCGTCGGGGGTCATCGAGCATTTTGCCGATGGTCAGATAGAGGCGATACAACTCGGCGCTGGGCGCCTGCCGAAGGGAGTCCAGGATATTCATGAATGTCGGGGTATTTAGCGGACAAGCGGCAACAGTTCATGCACGCGATTGACGGGATGCGATGGCAACTTCTCCAGTGTCACTTTCAGCCACGCATAGGGTTCTAAGCCGTTCACCCGAGCCGTGCCGAGCAGCGGGTACATGGTGGCCGTCGCACGAGCGCCTCGCGGCGAACCTGCGAAGGTCCAGTTGGGTCTTCCGGGAGCATTCCGCCTGATCTGCCGATCCAACGCATTCTTGTCCGGTAGCAGGACTCCGCTCTCTGTATAGCGAACCAGTGCTTGCCAGTGCCGTAACGCGTAGCCAAACACGTTGGCGAGCGGTGCCTGAGCCGGCAAGCAGATGATGTTGCCTTCCAGCCATTGACGGACCTTTGCAAGTACCGGTAAGGCCTCAGTTTGCCGCACTGCATATTTAACGTCGGGCATCCAGTGGTTGATTCGCGGCTCGATGGCGTATAGCTGGGCGATCCACTGCAGCGCCTGTGCCGCGAGCCCCGGGTTGCTTTGGGTCTTGGCGGTTTCAAAAAACCGACGGGCGCAATGCGCCCAGCAAGCGACCGCGATGATGTCGCCCGCGCGCGACTCTGCGAACTTGAACACGACCGCCGGAGGGTGATCGACCCAGACGCCGTTCCCCTCGAGTTGGCCCGTACCAAGGTAGCCCCATAATCGCGCAGTGCGGATGATCTTACGACCCTTCTCGAGCAAAGGCAGTATCGTGTCGTCGACGTGCATGCCCGGTGCCTGCAGTTGGTGTGAACGCAGCGACGGCATTAGCACGCCGACCAGGTCTGCTGCGGCCAACTTCCATTCACACAGCGTGGCCCGCGGCAGGTGAATACCGCGACGCGCAGAGCGCATCTCTTGCCGATTCAAGGGTAAATGATCAACGTAGGTATTGACCAGGATGTTCGCGAGCAACCTCGCGCTCGCGTTACTCTTCGGCAACGGCGAGGGCTGAGCGCTCGCCGTCACGATGGTCGACTCGCCATCCTTCTTCGCCGCATACTTGAAGCGGATATGTCCATGACTGTGAGCTGTGACGGCTCATAATGCAGCGTCTCCCTACGCTCTTCGCCGATACACTCAAGCGCGTCGAATGCGGCCTTCTGTTCCTCGCTAAGGTCATATTTGACGCGTGCGCCTGGCAGGTCCTTTCCTTTGACAATGCGGGGCGTCCCCGGCGGGCGTACCTCGTGACAGGGACCTTCGCCGGCTCCGGAGGGATAGGCATGTCCATGGCAGCGTCGAACAATTCGGACTGACCCGGCAGGCGCTCAGAACTCGCGCCGAAGCGAGCGCGATTGAGCTGCGACATCTGACGCTGCAGGCTCTCCAGTTGCTCCCACAAAACGCATGCGAGCCGGTTCTGTTCGAGTGCGAAGGCTTACAGCGCCTCGAGCTCGAGTGCAAGATCCCCGGCAGCGATGGCGGCGGGCAACATACCAACCATAATGCCGATTTCGTGCGACGTTCACAAGCTCCATGAGCCCTGAATTACGCGCAATTCAGGCGCTTACCCAACGCGCGTCACCGCGACGGCGAGATGAGGTTCGCGCGCTGGAATCTCTGTACCTTGAGCCATGCATTGATGCCTTCTTGCGAAATTGGATGAGTCACACAAGCGTCACCAAATGCAGCTCGCCAAAGGTCGAACGCATTCCTGTCTTCTACTTGGGCGATGCTGAGGCGGAGCTCTGGCAGGCGCAATCAAAAACTGGTTTTTACCGGCTTTGGGCGGGTTGACCCCGTCGCTGTCGTTTCCACGCACACTCCTTTGCGGCGAGCATGAGCCCTTTTATACTCTGCTGTTGAAATTATCCGACGTTAACAACAATCGCCGAGAGGGCCCATGGAAGAGTTTGAGCAACAACCGTTCGTCGACGCGGAGCTTTTGGAGAATCCGGAGCCCCGCTGCCCGTGCATACTCTTGCTGGACACGTCGGCATCCATGCGCGGCGAGCCGATTCGGCACCTCAACGAGGCGTTGTCACTTTTTAAAGACGAGCTGTATGCGGATTCCATGGCGGCCAAGCGGGTGGAAGTTGCGATCGTCACGTTCGGGCCTGTCGCGGTTCGGCATGACTTTGCCACTATGGATGGCTTCTTCCCGGAGGCCTACGAGGCGAATGGGTCGACGCCAATGGGCGAGGCGATTACGCAAGCCCTTCAACTCCTGCGCGAGCGCAAAGACCGCTACCGCGCCAACGGCGTGAAGTATTACCGCCCATGGGTGTTTCTTTTCACTGACGGCGCGCCGACCGACCGCTGGGAAGAAGCTGCGCAGCAAGTGCGCACGGGCGAAGAACGGAAAGAGTTTATGTTCTACGCGGTCGGCGTCGAGCAGGCCGACATGACCCTGCTCTCTCAAATTGCTGTTCGCCAGCCTCTGAAGCTCCGTGGCCTCGCGTTTCGCGAATTCTTCTCGTGGCTGTCGGCTTCCTTGGGTTCGGTATCCAGATCCAGCCCGGGTGACCAGGTGCCGCTGGCCAATCCGACCGCGCCGGACGGGTGGGCAGTTGCAGGCTGACAAACGCTGGCGCTGGGCGGCGGCGTCACGCGTCGGGACGTCTCACGTTAGGCAGGGGACGCGAAAGCAGGACGCTTTCAGCGTCTCACTGTCTGCTCAGGGCTCACTTTGCGCGGTCATCTCCGACGGTGCGGGCAGCGCGAGCCTTGGCGGAGAAGGCGCTTCGCTGGTCTGTCGGGCTTTGTCTTGCCACTTTCGCGAGTGGTTTGATCGGAAGGAGCGTCTTCCGGGCGACGGCCGAATCGTGTGCTGGATCGATGATTTGCGAGATCGCTTGGGACGCGCCGCCTCCAACAGAAACGTAGAACGCCGCCAACTCGCCGCTACGCTCGTTCTTCTGGCTGTCTGCGGCGATGAGGCGTTGTGCCTGCACATCGGCGACGGCGCGGTGGTCGCAAGGAAGGGCAGCCAATGGGAAACCGTGTCGACTCCGGAGAGTGGCGAATTTGCATCGACCACGTTTTTTGTGACGGACGACCCTGAGGCGCGATTGCGCGCCCGTCGTATCGACACGGGATACGACGCTTTCGCGCTATTTTCTGACGGCATTGAGTCTGTGGCCTTGGAACAAGCAACACTGGCGCCCTCGCCGCGTTTCTTTGAGCCAATGCTGCGGCCTATCGACCAGGCGAGCGAGCAAGGCCGCCTCGGCGCCCTGTCGGGGGCGTTGGGCCGCTACCTGGACAGTAAAGCAGTCTGCGACCGGACCGACGACGACAAGACCCTCATTCTGCTTTCAAGCCGATGAGCGCGCCGTCAGTTTTAGTCTCGGGAAAGAGAGTGCGCCTGGGCGGCCTGCTGGGCCGCGGCGGAGAGGGCGACGTCTACTTCATTGAGGGACGTCCCGGAGAGGCCGTCAAGCTTTACAAGAGCGACTTGCGCGCGCCGCGCGAAGACAAAGTGTCGGCCATGGTAGGGAGCCGACTGTCGGAGCGCACCAGCCTTGTCGCCTTCCCTTTGGAAATCGCCGAAGACGAGTCGGGGCGCTTTGCCGGGTTCGTCATGCGGCTGGTGTCCAAGCACCGGCCAATTCACGAGCTGTATGGGCCAAAGTCCCGAAAGATTCAGTTTCCAAGCGCGGACTATCGATTTCTCGCTCGGACTGCTGCCAACGTCGCGCGCGCAGTCGCTGCGGTCCATGAAATGGATTGCGTGATTGGCGACTTCAACCATTCCGGAGTGCTCGTCAGCCCGAGCGCCACCGTGGCGCTCATTGACGCCGACAGCTTCCAGTTCCGGGCGCAAAGCCGTCTGCATCGCTGCATCGTCGGAACAGAAGACTTCACGCCGCCCGAGTTGCACGGCGTGCGATTGGGAGACATCGAGCGAACGAAAGCGCACGACCATTTCGGGCTCGCGGTCGCGATTTTTCAGTTGTTGGCGATGGGGCGGCACCCCTACGCCGGCCGCTGCTCGGACGCTGATCTGAGCCTTGGGGAATCTATCGCGCAAAACCGGTTCGCCTTTTCGATCGCCCGCCGAGCACAAACCCGGACTGTCCCGCCTCCGGGGTCGATTAGGCTTGAAGATTTTCCTGCGCCCTTGACCGCAGCGTTCGAAGCTGCCTTCGGCCTCGATCCCGCCAGGCGCCCAACAGCGGCTCAGTGGGTGAACCTCCTCAACGGGCTCGAAGCCGATCTGCGGCAATGCGCGGCGGTTCCCGCCCATTACTTTCCGCGCTCCTCCGGCGATTGCCCGTGGTGCCGACTGCTTGCGCAGTCGGGCATCGACATGTTCCCGGCTTTGTCCTTCCCAGCGACCGGTCAATCGAACGCCGATCAGTTTGACATTGACGGCGTTTGGGTGGCCATCAAGGCGCTCGCCCTTCCGCGCCCGGAGGACCTCATCCCCGTTTCGTGCGCCGACGCGGGCGTCTCGAAACCCACGGCGCAAGAAGCCTTGGCGGAACGGCAGAAGCGCAGAAACGCGCGCTTGTTCTGGATCATCCCCGCTTTGATCGCATTGGTCACGCTGCCGAAGCTGTTCGTAGTCTGGGCTGTTTGCGGCTTGGCCGCGGCCCTTTCCGCCGCAGCGGCGAAGGTTGACCCCGAGCCATTAAAGAGAGCATTCGTCACAGCGGACGAGCAGGTGCGCGCAGCGGCTAGCGATTGGTTAAAGCGGATCGGCTACGTCGACGCCTTGGCTCTTCGGGCCGACCTCGAAAGCGCCGTCGCCGAGCATCGAACGCTCAACCAGGAACTTGCGCGCGCGCTCAGCGATTTGCAAAGCACGCGCGAGTCGCGGCAGAGGGCTGCCTATCTCGACGGTTTTCTCATTCGGCGCGCGAAAATCTCCGGCATCGGCCCTGCCAAAACGGCGACTCTGGCATCTTTCGGCATAGAGACCGCGAACGACGTTACGCGCAACGCGGTTTTACTAGTGCCCGGCTTCGGCGAAGCCTATACGGCGCGATTGCTTGCGTGGCGCCAAGGCCATGAGAAGAACTTTCGCTACAACCCGAACCGCGACGCCACCGACGCGCAGGCAGAGAGCGCTGCGAAATCGGCGTGGGCGGCCAAGCGCGTCGCCATCGAGAATAAGCTGCGGGCAGGAATTGTCAACCTGAAAGCGGCGCCGACAAAGTTCGCCGCGGCCAGCCCAATCGCATTTCCTCCACTCAGAGAGGCGCTGGAAAACCGCGAAGCCGCCCGGCGCCACTGCGAGCAGTTAGGCATCGCCCCCCCGTCGACGCGACCCGTCGAGATCGTCGTCCCAAAGCGGTCGCCGCCATCTTCTGTTCCGGCTAATTCGCCTCGAATCGTTCCGTCGACCGCTCGGGCGTCGCAGCCGACCACAGCACCGCTGTGCCCCAAATGCTCGTCGGCCATGCTTCTTCAAACCGCCCGTAGAGGCCGAAACGCTGGAAAGCAATTCTGGGGCTGCCGCCGATATCCACAATGTGACGGTACTCGAAACGTTTAAGCCCACTCAATGAAGGGTATTTGCTCCCAGGTTTGCGAGCGGCGCGCTCGCAATCGAGCCGGTATGCCCAAAAAGCTGCGCAATGCTGCTCGTCAGCAGCACGGTGACCAGATGGTGCGGACCTGACGCCCCCTTCCCTTCGGCCTTGCCACGTTTAAGACGGTTGCCAACCTCAACCATGGCGGTCATCAAATCGTGCGAGCGTGATGCTGCCGACTGGGCTTTCTCGGATTGTGACGTTCCAGTCAGTGCCGGCATGCTAGTGTCCAGCGTGCTGAAAACGCAATTGTACGGGGCACTGTCGGGCAGCAACAGACCAAAAGCAGTTTTCCCGAGATTGCTCCAGGTCTGCATCGCGGAGTAAATTTCCGGGGCGTTCGGGTCAGACAACCAATGGACATGCAGCTCTGGCATCCTGAGCGTGTGCTGCCGCAACGTAGCCGAAGGATGCGGAACTAACTGAGACGCGAACGACACGGGACTGTCTGCGTTCAACGAGGCATCTAAAGCGATGTAATCGGGATGCTCAAGTGACGCGGTTAGAACAGGGAAATCTGCAGGTACAGACCGGGCCGCCGGGAATCCGTCTCTGAAGTGCCAAGCTGCGGCAATCTCCCCCACCGCGAAAATTCCGCTTTTCTGGTCGAGTTTCTTTTTCATAGCTTACCTTAATTTCGTGTTGACTTCCGGTTGTCCACCGGTCAAGAAATTTACGTCTAGGACAGCTGTCGTTTTTGAGAGGACGAGGTTGCTTCCTGGGACATATAGCGATTTACACCACAATCGTTCTTCTAAAACCAAAAACAATGGTTATCTAAAACGGATGGGGTATTGCGAAGCAGCGCCATGAGCAATCGATGCCTTTGCAACATCTTTTATTTGGAGGCGGAGTAGCCCCTAGCGCTGCACCTTGCCTACAAGTTGAAGGTCACAGCACCGGCATCGTTGATAGAGCCGTAGACTTGGCGCTGGCGAATGCCGTCCTTCGATAGCTTCGGGCGCTTACGGTAAGCCGCGCACTCCGCGACCATGGATGCGTACAAATTCGTCGCCAGGAACAGTCCTTCGAGGGCGTCCAGCAGCAAGGCATTCCATCGGTAGCGTACCGATGCGACGCAATCTGGAAGCACGTAAACTACGGTTAAAGCGTCAACCGCCCGCTCGAGGATTGGTGAGGCCGCGACGTAGTCGAGCGCGATTGAGCCGGTGCCGAGCCGAAGCATTGTTTGCACTGGCCCACCGTTTCAATCAGACGAGTTGAATGGAATGAGCCAATCTGCAGTTTGGTGAGGCCAATCAACTTCGACGTGCTGTGGAACGGTCACAACCATCAGGGCATCGTCTTCTACCGCGAGACGCGGTAGTCCGCGGAAGAGCTCCCCACAAGCAGTGAAGATCCCGACGTCGCCACACTCAGTCGTGGTGCTGAGTAGGTCATTGAACTCCGGGGTCTGGACGAGGGACACGCGTTGCGCATCGGTAGAAGCGGCGGCATATCCAAACGGCTGTATTCCGAGCATTGAAATAGTCCTCTTTGTTGGCGAGGACGTATAGGGCGGCGCTTTATATGCATTTCGGTCGAAACTTTTGGGGCGTGTCCACGAGTACCTACTCAGACCTCCGTCTGCTTCTCCCCTGTCACATTTTAAGGACGATATGCCCGTTGGAGATGTAGTTGGATGGCTCTCCGCTACATTCACTGATGGCGACGAAGCCCCGTCGTCGTGCCGTAAGTCATCGGCCCGAGACCCCCTAAGTTCGGACCGGCCCCTTCGAGTGAAATCCTAATATAATGCCGGCGTTAACGTCTCCGTCCCGTGTTTCAAGCCGCAATAGCGTCAGAATTAAGCTTGCGCGACGGAAGATAATTTCATGTTGATAAGCGGAGCTTGAACCTCAAGGTCAATAAATTTCAGCAATTCGTCATCAGCCCTGAAATCCAGATAGCCGCTCGGCCAGACTGCTTCACTCAAGTGCTTTTGATGTTTCGAATATTCGACATCTGAATCGGTGCCAGGAAAATTGAACGACAGCGTCGAAAATTGCCTGTCTATTGCAACAAACTCACAGTGTTGCCCCGGCGCCTTCTGTTTTTGCGTCCATGGGTAGCTGATGAAGCTCCACTTATCTCTTCCAACGAATAGCACTGGCAGACGCTCTACTCGGTCGACAAGAGCATTTAGCACTTTGGAAGCGCGGAGCGCGACCTGCTTGCCTCCCAACAAGAGTGTTGTGAACGAAAGCTTCTCTTCCAAGTCGAGAAATTCCGTACGCACGGCCTCATCGTTTCTCAGTCGCTTATGACTGTGGTCGAAAGAATCCGGCACAAACACGCACAAACAGTAACGCTCAGGTGTAACTCGGTAAAGCATATCAGGCAGCCAACTTGCAGAAGCGACTTCACATTTAGGCTGTGATGTGCTTGACGCCCTAAAACTATCGAGATAACGGTTTGTAGCTACGCCCGCAACATGGAATGACCTGCGAGATGACGGCTCGAAGTCGGAAGTTGAGCGGAATGACTCACGCATCGAAACCAATGGTCTCAACAAGGCGTTACGGTCCACTGCAGATGCAGAATTAGCGGTGAGGACGATATTGACGCTCTCGTATTTTCCCTCACCCGAGTTCATTGAGCATCCTTTGCCGTACCCTTCAGATTCGACAAACCTAGTGGCGGCATCAAGAAACCTATTCGCGTTATATGAAACACTATAATCGTAGGCGCGGCAGTCGATTTCTAAACCCATACGTCGCACCGAATCGTACTCGTAATCTTCGAGACTGATTTCTGCTACGCACGACTCAACGCCGGCCAGCATGATTGGAATATTTCTTCGCTCGTCCCAATCCGCGATTGCTCGAGCAATATAGCGGTCCTTTGGGTCAAGAATCCATTTTACAACTGCGCAACCTAAGTCAACGGTGACCTCAACAAGTGTGTAATCAGCAAAATCGAATTGACGAATTCTCAGCCGTGACTCTTCGAGTTGGTCGAGGCCCCATTCTTTTTCAGTCATTTCCATGCGGCCCAACATTTGACTGTCGCTACAGTATGCTGTAAGCATAGTGCCGAAAAGCAGTTTCTTCCACGTAAAATCTTCGCCCAAAAAGGCAGAAGCATCTGAGAGGCAACCATAGCTTAACGTCGCCGACTTTTCAGATGTCACTTGTTCTTCGTTAACTGAAATCATGTCTATTCTCGAATCTGTAGCAGAGTGTTTGCGCAATAGTCTTTAACGGCGCTTTTACGCCGTCGAATCGGTGCCGCTCTCAATTGGGTCTGAGACAGCGTGGGAATGTAGGGAAGCGCGTTTATACCCATTCCTAAATCCACTGCGCTTCTCCCCTGTTCGTTCTTTATTCGCTCCAGCGCTGCGGGTGCGGCTGAGTACGGGGAGTGTTTTCGCCTCTACCGAATTCATCTAAAACGGTTCGACTATGCTCCGGCGTGCGTCTGGCGATAGCTATGCTGATTCGAAAGCAGCTAAAACTTGTGAGAGGAAAGCAGTGTTACTCAATAGGTAAGGCTCGCACGGATTCCTCGCGCGATACATGTTTTCTTGCCGAAACGCTCGGAGTCAGTAAAGCGACGACAGTAGATCGATCGCGTGCATACCCGCGAGCTCCACAAACGGCAGCCAGAAAGCCTGAGTCTAAAACTTCTGCGCTAAACGCTACGTAGCCTTTGCGACAAGTATCAAACTTAGGTCGAAGGCCCCCGTTACTTTCACAATCTAAAATCAGAGCATGACGACAGCCACAAAAATCTCGGACATCGAACTGGCCCTTTTCCAGGCCATTCGCCTATTCGAGCACATGGACGCCAGCACGTATCAGGAAAGGCCAATCGATGCGCCGGAGATTATCTATTGGGCGCTCACGAAGCTACAACCCGAACTTTGCGCAAGGCTGTACGCATCACGGCAAGACAATGAAGTGATTCAACTGCTGATGTACTACCGCTCGCTGAGAAACCGGTCCGACGAACTGTTCATGTCACGGGGAGCCGATTATTGTCCAATGGGATACCCTTCCCTTAATCTTTACGAGATAGCGGGCACGCTGGAAACGGGAGCGTGGACTTGTCACGACAAGCTTGCGTACCGCACCCTCACAACCGTCATTCTTCCAAATTTCCAGAAAATCGCGGAAGAAGTCGAGAGCAAACATCGACGTTGGGACATTGATAGCCATTCAGCATGCGTGCATCGGCTGCCATCTAAACCTATGCCTTTCGAGCATTCGCTGGAGCGAAAGGATTCTCTTGTTCCTGAAGGCCTTTCGGCATTGGTTACGCAGGCGCTTGCTCAGGCCGAGCAATGTCTCATAGCATGTGATGACGGAAGCGGTCGGCAATTCTGGCGCCATAACTACGCCTCCGTCGCCTTTGACTGGATTGCCATCGAGCAACCTAAACTTGCGCAACTTATTTTGACGTCCAACAGCAGTATTGAGCTTAATTCGGCATATAAGGCGCTCGTGGAGCATATGCGGACTGTGGAGTGCCTGTGGGAGCGTCTAAGTCAGCCCATTCGAACGCTGCTGCTGCAAAATCCCGAACAGGAAAGTATTAACGTTTTACTAACCGTATTGAAAGAGAACACTCGTTTTAGCGTTGCAGACCAAGAAGTCTTTGCACGGCATGTATGGCTCATGGTGAAACGGAGGGCTGCACCGCCTGAAACACCGACCTCCCGGCTGAAATTCACTGAACGCTCCAGCCCAATGCTGGACGAAATTTGGCGAGATAGTAGAAATACATCCGCTTGTTTTGTCGTTGACACAGAAAAACTTCCACCAGACTTAAGTGCAAAAATCAGTGAAAAATTCTCATTGGTGGTGAAGCTCGGGCAAGCATGGATGCAACAGCGCGATATGCTAGAGGAGCAAAACTACGTGTTCCAAGCATGGTTCGGCGACGGCGAAGAGGAGCGCTGCGTTCTCGCCATCAGCAAGGCATTCTCGTGCCGTTACGCCGAGATATGGCCGCACATGCAACGATTCCGACGACAGATTCCGGTCATATATCTCTTTGAACACAAGCGTGGACTTGTCTCCTATGACTTCGCGCATTTCACTGAGTTACCGGAGATAGCACGACATGGAAGGGATGTTCACGAATATCTCCGTTTGCCGGATGACGGTGAGGCGCCCGTTCCCGTCGTTGCGTCCGAGCTCGTTGACATGTCTTCTCAGGGACGGCCCACTCCGTTCACTATTGCTGTTTGGGAGGACATTGTTGAACGTCTTCGCGAAGACCCTGATGCGGATTGGGACACGGAGAACAAAGAGAAAAAAGCGTTTTGGACCTGGAAAAACGGTTTGTGACGAAAAACTAATGACGATGGCGCTTGAATCATTTGGGGGGGTGACGCTGCTAAGCAGCGGTACCCCCATCTGTAGACGATTCATTGCTCAACGGCTGTCCATGCCGGGCACCTGCCGGCTGACGTGCTCGACCGCATCGAGGTAGTGGTCCGGCATGTTTTGGCTTGGCACTGTCTACGTATGCCAATAAGAAGCAGTTAGCATCCTTTGACGCACAACAAGGCGAGCTGTCGGCAGAAAGTTAAGATTTTTCGAGCTGACCGGTCGAATTAGGGCTTGGAGTTAAGGTTTTTCGTGAAATGTTAGAAAAACCGAGCGGTTGGAGGGCTCCGCTGCTGCCCCGGTGTTGAGCTGGAACAGGCTTATTGGCGCACCGCCACGATTGGGGAAACCGGTGGTCATTGCGTCCCACGGCGAATGGGACCGACTCTGTCGCCCGCGCGCGTTACCAGCAATAGTGGTTGTCCAACCCCCGGAACATGGTTGAGTGGAAGTTTCCGAAAGCGATTTTGTGATCACTCGGTCGAGGACCACTACCGATTGCATGGGGCAAACAACGCACGGCAGTATCGTGACGTATATTCCCGATAGAACCTTTTATGGCGTAGACAGGATGACCTACCGTGTTCAGTCGCCATATGCGGACGCGTGCACGACGCTGAAATTACTGTGCATTAACCAACGAACATGCTCGCCTCCCGATTGAGTGGGGGCAACTCCAAGGTAGATCGCTCCGGCAATCGGCCAAGACAGGGGACTGCGTCCGGACCTTCCAAGTGCTTCTCCGGGATTAAGGTCGGACGCTGATGCATTTCGGCAGGGAGGAGTTCTCTTTTCGCTGTCCATGCACGGGTGGCCGAACAGGGTCAACGTCATCGGACGTTGGCCCTGTGCTATATGACAACCGCGATGGCGTTAAGTCTCTTGGAGAACTAGCGCGGACAAACAAAATCGCGGCCCATTAAAGCCGCGATCTCTAATCATTCTGACATCAATGTATCGACATTCCCCCATGTGCAATTACAGGCTTGTTGCGCGTCACTTTGCCGTTCAGGAATTGCTGCTGAGGGGGACTCACAAGTAGATTGACGATGACCTGGTCTAACGAGGTATCTGGAATATCGGTAGTAGCCCGGGCCTCGACAATTCCACTACTCGCAACCTCGCTGACCATGTCAAAGAAATCTTGCGAAGGGACCGAACGAATTTCGTTTCTGAAGCGGTCGAGCGTCATGCTGTCTGCAGCATAGTCTATGACTACATAGGCCATTTGGTCTGAGTGGCCAATTGCGATGGGAACCTGCCCTCGCTTTCTCTATGCATCAACTGCGCGCAACACATCCCTGTCAGACATGTCTGCGAGCCAGTAGAGCTGCACTCCACCAACTTGAAAACGAATGGTCATAATCTGCATCGCGTCGCCTGCTTGCGAGGGGCTGGCCATACTTCCAAATCCGAAGCAGCTAGGAGCAGTTCCGTTTCGATGTGCCTGCATGAAGGTCGTGAACTCCGAAGGGTCCAACGTTGCATTCAAAACAGGCAAGTTTCCCGGAAGTTGCTTCGCCATCCGGCACGAAGACTTGAACTCGGCGTTCGGGGTAAGGCCGCCAATTGCGAGAGCAGAGAACGACATGGCGAGGAACGCGCAGGAGAGTGCTGATTCAACGAAGCAATCGCTCGACCGGGCATCGCACGCTCGTAACCGGCGCGTCGAGCTGGCGTCAGTAGCAACGGGCGCCCAATCCTCCGTGGGCCAAATGCCCTTCTCGCAAGTGTCTTTATAGGGTTTGTCGGTTCGATTTTCCGGGGCATCGGCGCTGGGTACGCTATCTGCCCAGCGACGACGAACAAGCCGTCGGGCGCAGCGTGAAGTCGCGGCATTCGCAACAGAGTTTGCCAACGAGCGCGATTCGAGCGCCGCTAACTGGCATGATGGAACGCAGTTCCAGTTTCAACTAATCCAGCGTTCCGCCGACTCGCTCGCGCAAACCGCCCAATGGCGTTGCGACTTTATTGCCGACGCGCAAGATGACGCCGGTGAACAAATTGATATCGCCTTAAAACGGGCATTGCTTTGAAGTCGAGTGCCAACCTGATTAGCTGTGCCAACCTCCTGACCGGAACGCTCCCAGCGCATCTTGCAACGGAGAGCCATCAGAGAAGGTTAGCCTGACACTGCGCTGCGTGAACCTGATCGAACTCTAATCCGTTAGCCTACTTAAGCTAATGGGCACGCCGCCGTTTCTGGCAATACTGGCATCCGAGTGTCCGCCGTTCGCCAACCCGTCGAGTTTGACGCGGCAAGGCTTTCCGCAGACTCATATCCCTTACGCGCTCCGCCGCCTCGCAGAACGCCCAGACGCGCTTCTCGGCCGCAACGTCCGTGGTCAGGACGGCCCGAGCCATTAGGCGCATCAGCAGCCATGAGACGGAATGAGACCGTGCAATGAGCGCGTCGCGGCAGTGTATGTCGGACGCCAAAAAACTCGGATGTCAGGGAGTGTCAGACAGAGTGGTCCCGGCCACGGCAGCTGCGTTTCCGCTAAGGTCATACTGCCCTTCATGGCGCATCGAGAGACGCCGCATCGGCTTGATACACCGCGTCCAAAATGGTGTGATAGTCGTGGCGCTCGGTATCCACCATGCACATGCAGTAGTTCGGCACACCGGTCTCGCCGAACCTCAACTCTAGTTCCGATTCCAGTTCGCCATGGATGGCATGGGCGATGGCCCGTTGCCGAGTCCTCGTCGATACGAACGCAACGAAGCCCACACGGCGCAGCTCATCGGCGAGCGCGCCAGCATCGAGCTCACTAGCACCGCCTTCGTAATGGATCGATATGTGAACGCTCACGCCGCGCCTCCCTGAACGCTAATTGACGGAGCCATTTTAGACGCATCTCCGGCGGAGGAGTTCGCAGTAACGGCGGTCGGCCCGCCAGTCGGCGTCTTTGTCGCCCTTGACCAGTTCGGCTCGCGGATAGGCGGGGGCCGCCGTCATGCTGGTTGAACGTGCCGGGCTGCTTATAGAGTTCCGCCGTATGCGTCGCTGTCTGGGATGTCCTTCAATCGCCCAATTCTCACTTGGGCATACACATGCGTGGTCGAGATGTCCGCGTGTGCCGGCATCGCCTAGGGTGAACCGGATATCGAGTGCGTTCTCTAGCTTCAGCGTCGCCACCGTGTGCCGGAATAGTAGCACCCGCCTTGCGCTGTGTCGTCACGAACAACGTGCCGTCCCCACCGGCCAGCGCCCACTGCAGCCGCGCCCCGTCGGGATGCCGGGCAACCTAGGCAAGCGTACGATCCCCGGTCGGCATTATTCGGTCCTTCTTGCCCTTGCCCTTGCCCTGCCAGATCATCACCGTCCCGCGCTCAAAGGTCATGTCGAACAGCTTCAGCCCCAACAGCTCCAAGGGACGCATGCCCGTGCTGTACAGCGTCTTCAGGATCCCACGGTCCGCACCGAGGCGTCGCTCTACGGGTGCATCTCAATGACGGACCGCGATGAACAATTGCTCAATGCAACGCGCACTCCGCGCAACTGACTATACGGCGAAGATCGCGCCAAAGTTCAAGCGTGGCTCCGGCGCGCGATCGCCGAAACCCTGCAAATGCGCCGCGACGATAACGCGCGCCGGGAGTGGCGAGAGCGATTTCTAGCAACCACGCTCCGGGCACGCGGCCGACGACCAACGAAGCAAGTCGTCGCGACCGCACCCCAACGACGCTTTGCCGAACCTGCCATCATCACCTGAAGAGAAACGGGGTCGACTACTTGCGCAGTAGTGACCGCAGTTTGCCGTAAACTTTGCCGATCACGGCTCTGATCCGGTCAAGATAAGACGGCAACTTTGCGTCGATGGCAGCATTTGCGTCCCTGTCGGCATGACGTGATATCTGGTTGCGCATAACAGACGCTGCTATGGCATCTGAAAAAGCAGGAAGCCACTCAACGTGACCTGCCGTGATGTAAAAGTGCGACTTGCAGGGCGCGTCACACACTGCGATAGACGGACGAATTGTCGCCAAGGTGCCGTCAGACGTTATCTGATGGCTATCAGGCACCAGGAGGCTGACGCGATGACCGCAACCGCAAGCGCAAAGCATTGCGCCGACCTCGAACTCGTGGCTGTGATAAACGACCCCGTTACTGAGTTGCTTAGGCAGGCGGTCAACGGCTTGATAAACGAATCTCATCGCACGGCCTTCTCTCAGTCGATTTCGAACGTCACAGAATCGAAAATGTCTGCTGTCGCCGCGCTTTCCCGGTCGAAAAGGCCGAAATGCTGCTTGAACCTGATGACAGCCATCGTTGCGTTCAGCGCATTCAATTCAGTGATCTGAGCGCGCTTGCTATATTCGTCGTCCTTGGCATTTTCAGTAGGCAACCGCACCGTTCCGGCATTGTCGTCAAACGCTTTACGGTCAACACCGGTGATACGCACAAAACCGCTGAGGCCAACAGTCGAGCGAGTAAGGCCCATCCCACAATCGACGAACGGAACACCGTTGGAACTCAACCAGTCGACGATCAGCAGGCGCGAAGGCCCGTCATCGACCGAAACAAAGACAAAATCAAATACCTTCAGGCGCTCGACGTTTTCTACTGTGATACGCTCAACAACCGGCTCGATTCCCGAGCGCCACTGCCCGTATTGCTGAGCCAGTGCTTCGACTTTGAGCTTTCCAATCGCATTAGGAATGAACCCTGGAAGCCTGAATATAGTGTGGACGTGCACCTTGTCATCGTCGAACAATGCAATCTGCTGCAGATGCGTGCGTGCAATGAAATCGAGGATGTAGGAACCCGTTCCTCCGAGTCCGATGATCGCCACTTTTTTGCCGCGCAGGAGCGAGGACAAGTCGTTGATGTGATACCTCGAAGACATGGTATCGGGATACCTAAGCGGAGAGTCCTGCGCAGCGGCGCCGACCTCAATGCCACGAAAAGGACTAGCACCCGGGTAGGCGTTCAGTGCAGGCGCCGTGATCGTATCGAGGTAAGTCCTAACCTTCTCCTCAAATGATTGGTAGACGCGGGCTACGCCGTTTTCGTCAAGCAGCTTGTAGGAAAAGGAACAGTCACTGACAAGATCGGGCGTGACCGTGATGCGGTCCGCTCCCCCACCTAGTCTTAGCTCGCGCCCTTGCTGATCACAAGGCCTGGTACCGCGCCACCACGCTTGGTGATTCGAGGGCGGGCTGATGACCGCCCCATTCAAGTCAAGGGGACTCACCCAGTCACCATGCTGGAGAGCTCCATCTTTATCGAGATAGGGAAGCCCGTAAAAGACCAAATACGTGCCGACGAAGTCGATCAGGTATCCGGTCTCCTCAAGATCCCTAATAAAGGCGTTATGATTCGCCAGTTCCTGCAACCCGAAAGCGCATGCCATCTTTCACCTTCACAATTTGACCGGGCGGCAGCGTACCGCTCGGGTTGTCGACGGGACCGTGTGAATACTTGACGAGATATTCATTTGACGGCTTTCCACCACTGCCAACATAAAGATCAACGACACGGATGTATGAAATCTCTTTGGTGTCGATCTCATGATCATCGCCATTGACGAGGATCTTCAACATCTTCTGACTGTAGAAGTGCGCATCCTGCGGCAAATGAAGCGGTGTCTCATCACGCGGAATGCGCTCGTCTTCATCGTCGCCACCAACCTCGCGGTAGAGTCTCTCGTTCTTGCCCACGTCGGCGAGAGCGTAGAGCGCCTCCCCAGACGTCGGATTGGGCGATTTGTACGGCTCTCGATTAATGTGGACGCGCGTCAGGTGCGCATCGGCAATATCAGTCATCTGTTTTCCCTTCCGCCCACGGCGGAGTTTGCGTTTCCAACTCACTTCCCACATGAAATTGTGAGCTTTTCGAAAGCAATTCGTCAGCAAGTCCTACCGTTCGGAACGCCGAAAACCGCCGCGGACGGCCACTACATATTGTGCTCGCCCCTCATCGCCGAGGCATATGCAGTATGCCGCAAAAACAATAAATCTACTGATTTCGGCAAATAATTTATCGGTACATGTTACCTATTCGAACGCGATCGCTGCGGGCGGTAACGTGCATTCGAATAATTCCGAACAACGTCGCGTCCGGCTTACAGTCACCGGCGACGAGGCTTGTACCCTATCACGGCGCATTGCACAGTGCTTCGGTGTGGCGATCTCCCAAAAGCGGCTCCGGGAACCTCCACCGCCCCATCGTGGCAGCTTTTTTCCGCTACTCCGAACAAGTCTGAATTTTGCGTGCGCTTGATCGCAAAGTCAACAGCTTTTTTCGGCGATGGCTGTTAGAAAGTTCGGAATCGTGGTACTTTTCAGGGCATGTGTTTCGGAGGACCACAATGGCCACAAGGCTCGGCGAAAAACTTCGCGAGTTGCGTAAGGGAAAAAGACTGACCCTTGAGGCTTTGGCTACGCAGGCAGGCGTGAGCAAGAGCTATCTATGGGAACTTGAAAATCGTGAGTCGCAGCGGCCGTCCGCTGAAAAATTGCTTGCACTCGCAGACGCCCTCGGAGTTAGCTCCAATTTCCTAGTCGAGGATGACGTGCTGACGCCGGAACAGCACCATCTAGACGAAGCGTTTTATCGTAACTACAAAAAGCTCGATTCGGAATCGAAAGAGCGACTTCGAAAGATCCTTGATGCCCTGAAAGATTGAGATGCAATCGACTCCGTTGACGCCAGAAAAAGCAGCTTTCAAGTTGACGAATGTGCTCAATGTTCTGAGTGCGACCCATGGTGACAAGCGCTTCCCTGTCGACGTACCTCGTCTTGCCGAGGGATGTCACGAGCTTTTTCAATGGAGCGACCCGATCACGAAGGTCGTGGGCGCGGACCTGCCAGGCTTTGACGGTTGCTTGTCTTTTCGCGGGGAAGGCAAAGGATGGGCGCTCATCTATAACGAAACGGCAGGGTCTGCCGGACGGATTCGGTTCACGCAAGCTCACGAGCTGGGGCACTACATCCTTCATCGGAAGACTCGAACAAGCTTCGAGTGCACTAGCGACGACATGGATGACTGGCAGGCTCACGACAGAGCTATCGAAAATGAGGCCGACAGGTTCGCAGCAAACCTGTTGATGCCTCTCGATGATTTTCGCAAACAGATATCCAAGAGTGTAGATTTCGATCAAATTGCTGTTTGCGCCAGCCGCTACGGCGTCTCTTTAACAGCTGCAGCGTTGCGCTGGGTCGACGCGACCGACGCGAAGCTAGTCCTCGTCTCATCGGTGGACGGCTTTATTCGCTGGTCGTTTTCGAGCAAATCAGCACGGGAATCGGGGGCTTTCCTTAGGGCACGCAAGAGCGTTGTCGAGGTGCCGTCGGGCTCTCTTGCCGCAGAGATTAGCGTCAGTCGCGAGCCGGAAGGCGTCCCGATCGACGCAAGACTTTGGTTCCCCGATGCCCACGCTAAAACAAAGGTCCGAGAGATGAAGATTGCCTCGGAGCAGTTTGGAATTCTCTCGTTAATCGAACTTCCGCGTACCGAGTCTGTGTGGGCTCCATGGGAAACGAAATAGTGATGATGGCGGCGGCGAGGTCTGACGCACTTTCTTAGCTACGGTCGGGGCTTCAGCTGATGCTCGCCGTGTCTATGAATCGGTAATGCGGTACGCGTCCGTGACTCACTCGCATGCAAGTGCTAGCAGTGTTGGCAGGTGTGAATCAGTGCGAACGCCGTGATCGTTCCCCCTGCGGACCGCACGGCACCTAAAACCAGTTCGCTCGCGTCGCTTGTTGGCAACAGGCAAAAGTCGATGCGTGGCCTCGATAAGCTCTGTTACGCGGGTCTCCAACTTACGTGCCAGAACAGTTTTTATTTGCCAATCCGCTCGACTAGACATTACAAGCCGGATCAAATTTCTTTGCACCGGTCAAAAGGTGAGGTCAAAATAAACCACTACAAATCAACAATTTATAATCCACCCTAGACCACATTTCTTTTGCAAACTACCACGGCGTCGCTCGAACCCTCTACTTCGCGAGAACGATGTGTGTGGCCCGGTCGGTCGGAACATGCTCGACGGTCCGGTATCCCAGTGCACGGAGATCCAGGCCGTGAAAGAGCGGTTCCCCTTGACCAAGCGCAACGGGAGCAACAGCGAGGTGAATTTCATCCACGTAGCCGGCCTGAATGTATTGCCTGACCGTCCCGGCACCGCCGCCGATCTTGATGTCCTTCGCGCCTGCCGCTTCGCGCGCCTTTTGCAGTGCAACCTCGATGCCGTCGGGAACGAAATGAAATGTCGTTCCACCCAGCATCTCGATCGGCGCTCGTGGATAGTGCGTCAGCACGAAGGTCGGCGCGTGATACGGCGGATTGTCGCCCCACCATCCTTTCCACTGATCGTCAGGCCATTCGCCCCGCACGGGTCCGAACATGTTGCGCCCCAAGATGAAGGCGCCGAAACCTGCCATTGCGCGTTGGGCGAACTGGTCATCGAGGCCGGTATCGCCGCCCTCTTTGCCCAACATCTGCCGAAAGGTCTGCGTCGGGAAAAACCACTGAAAGAGTTCCTCGCCTCGCACGCCAAGAGGATGATCCAGACTCTGATCGGTTCCCGCAGCGAAGCCATCGAGCGACACGCTGAACCCGGCTACTTTTACCTTTGTCATTCACGTCTCCGTCGGTACTGTGAATCCTTATGGTAGTGGAATCGGCATTCGTCCGTTCCGACGTCCCCAATCCCGCACGCTGATGCGATGGGATCGCGAGCGCGCGGTGATTCGGTTGACAGCGATCATCGCCCCATACTTCAGGCAAGACTCAGCGGTGAAAATACGCAGCGGCCGCCTCGGTCAGCGCGATATCGTGCAATTCGTCCGGCAATGCCAGACGCGCGGCGACGATCTCGCGGTTGTCGAGTCGCAACTCAGGCATTGAATCGAGGTGCAGTTCGAAGAAGTGCACGGTGTCCTTGCGCCCGTCCCATATGCCGCAGGCGTTGCCCACAGGAATCAACGCGTGCGGTGTAAGCCCGATCTCCTCCTGTATTTCGCGCACGGCCGCTGCATAAGGCGTCTCACCAGGACTGACGCTTCCGCCGGGCAAGTTCCATTCGCGCCGATACGATGGCTTCACCAGCAAAAGCGCCTGCCCTATGTAGATTGCGACGAGCGCGCCTTCATGATGAGGCTGTCGAAGGCCCCACCATGCGCGAGCGAGTCGGAATCCGACACGGAGCATCACACGCCAGACAGAATCGATCAGCATTGCCGGCCTGCGACTAAGCATCACAATCAACGATGAAACGTCGGGGAATACGCTTCGGCGCGAGAAGCCCTTCCGTCGACTCGTTGATTGCCCCCAGGAGCTTGTGCTCGCTCCGCTTTTCTCGTGCTTTGGCCATGACCCGCTTTCTGGTTGTTCGATTAAGCGAATTATGACGAAAGTCTGGGCGATATGTCTCTCGCTTCGGCTTGTGTTGCAAAGCGGCCATCAGCGCGCCGATGACCGCCGTGCGAAGATGCGCGGATCGTTGTGATCGATTCGGGAGCGAAACCGATGCTTTCAGATGTCTATCGGCAATACATTGCCTGTCTGAACGCGCAGGATTGGGCCAGTCTCGGCATGTTCGTCCATGATGCGCTGCAGTACAACGGACGCGCGCTTACGCTCGACGACTACCGCGAAATGTTGAAGAGAGACTTTCGCGAGATTCCGGATCTCTTCTTCGATATTCGACTGCTCATCGAGGAGCCGCCGCGCATCGCTTGCCGTTTGCGGTTCGAATGTACGCCGAAAGCCGATTTCCTCGGTTTGCATGTCGATGGAAAACGCGTCGTGTTCTGCGAGAACGTCTTCTATGCGTTCCGCGACGGGAAAATCGACAACGTCTGGTCGGTGATCGATAAAGCGGCGATCGAGGCGCAGCTTTAAGCGGCCTCCGTAAAAAACCCATCGACGATATCATCCCGCAGCGCCGATACCCCGCGATCCCCCACCTTCCGCGGCCTCGGCAGCGAAACATCGACCACCTCCCCGATGCGCCCCGGCCGCGCCTGCATCACCACGATCCGGTCCGAGAGCAGAACCGCCTCCTCCACATCGTGCGTGACGAGCACCATCGTGATCCGCTCGCGTTCCCATATCCGCTGCAGTTCGACCTGCAGACGGCTGCGCGTCAGCGCATCGAGCGCGCCGAATGGCTCATCGAGCAGCAGCAAGCGCGGCCGGTTCACGAGCCCTCGCGCAATCGCGACCCGCTGCGCCATGCCGCCCGACAACTGATGCGGATAGTGCCGCTCGTATCCCTTCAACCCCACGAGCTCGATGTGTTCGGCCACCGCGCGCGCCTTGTCGGCCTTCGATAGCGGCGCATTGCGCAACGCCACCGCGACGTTCTGCCCGACATCGAGCCACGGAAACAGCCGATGATCCTGAAACACGATGCCGCGCGAAAGATCCGTCGTCACGACACGCTCGCCGCCGAAGTCGATCTCGCCGTCGTAGTCGCCGTCGAGTCCCGCGATGAGCCGCAGCAACGTCGACTTGCCGCATCCGCTCGCGCCGACGATGCTGACGAACTCGCCGCTCGCAATCGACAGATCGATGCGGTCGAGCACCGGCGCCGCCGCGTCTCCGTTGAAGCGCTTCGTCACATGCCGCAGCGTCAGACCGCTGTCCTGCTCGATTTCCGTCGTCATTTTCAGTCTCTCCTCAAATCGCGCGCGACGCGCCGAACCAGCGCCGCTGCACGCCGCGCGCGAAGGCATTCAACGCCCACCCCGTGAAACCGACCACGATCACGCCGAACACGACGAGATCCATTCGAAACTGCTCGCTGCCATCGACGAGCGTATTGCCGATCCCGCTGCCCGCGACGAGCAGATACTCCGCGCCGAGCGTCGCGAGCCAGGAATAGATGAGCGCGAGATACACGCCCGTGAAGATCGAGGGCAACGCGGCGGGCAACACGACGTGCGCCAGTGTCTGCAACCTGCCATAGCGATACGCGCGCGCCACGTCGAGCCAGTTCGCCGGCACGGCGCGAATGCCGTCGCTCGTATGCATGACGACCGGCACGAGCGCGGCGAGCGACAGGAACACGACCTTCGCGACATCGCCCAGACCGAACCACACGGAAATCAGCGGAATCCACGCGAACAGCGACACTTGCTTGAACGTGTTGAAGCTCGGTGCGATCGCGCGATTGGCCAGCTTCGATATGCCGAGCAGCGCGCCCAGCGCAAGCCCGAGACTCGTGCCGATCGCAAAGCCCGTCAGTTCGCGTGCAAGCGATGCCGACAACGCGCGCACGAGCGCCCCGCTTCGAACCTGCTCCACGGCGGTGTCCCATACCTGCGCCGGCGAAACCATTACGCCGTGGCCGGCTTGCGCGCCTCGCGACACGAACCACCACGCGGCCAGCGCGAGTATCGGCAGCACCGCACCGCGCCACGAACCTTTGACGGTTCCCGCTTCCCAATCCAGAGTCGACATAGGCTGATCCTCAATTCGCGCGGCCGCGCTGAAGCCTGCGCTCGAAGGCATTGAGCAGGCGATCGGCCGCATAGCCGATAGCGCCGACGATCAACACCGCAGCAAGCACGAGATCGAGCTGAAAGAGCTGACGTCCATACACGATCAGATAACCCAGCCCCTCCGACGACGCGACCAGCTCCACGACGACGAGCGTCAGCCACGCCTTCGTGAATGCGAGCCTCACGCCCGTGCCGATGACGGGAATCGCGGCAGGCAGCGTCACACGCGTAATGACTTGCCAGCGCGTATAGCGATACACCGACGCCACTTCCCGCAGCGCGCGCGGCGTGCCGCGAAAGCCTTGCAACGTGGAAAGCGTGACGGGCACGAGCGCCGCATGCCCGATCAACAGATACTTCAACGGCTCGCCGATGCCCACGACGATCATCAGAAACGGCAACCAGCCGAGCACGGGCACCTGCACGATCGCGTTGAAGCTCGGCAACACATACGCTTCCAGCGTGCGCGACAGCCCGAGCAATCCGCCCAGCACGATGCCGAGCAGCACGCCGCCGCCGAACCCGAGCGCGACACGCGTCATGCTCGCCCACAGATGCAGCCACAACTCGCCGTTCTTCACGAGCGCGCCGAGCGTTTCGAACACGAGCGCGGGCGGCGGCAGCACTTGCGCGGAAATCCATCCGTACTGCGAGCCCGTCATCCACAGCAACGCGCAGAGAATGGGCACGATCCACGGCAACGCAGTCCAGCCGATCGTGCGCAGCGTATCGTTCGATGCAGGCCCGCGCGCACGATCCGCAGGCAGAAACACACGCGTCAGCGCATTGGCCATTTATCGATTCTCCGCAAGACGTTCGCCGGCAGGCTTGCCCGATGCATCGAACCGCGGCCAGTACGCTTCGAGCTTAAGCGACTTCAACGCCTGCTCCAGGTACTTCGGCTCGAACCATCCGTTCACGCTGACGGGCTGGCGAATCAGGTTCAGGCGCAACGCATCGTCGGCGACAGACTGATAGCGCGCGACGAGAAACGGATCGATGACCGGCGACATGCGCTCCTTCAACGACTGGTTCGCATACTCGGACGCCCACGATTCGACCGGCACGCCGCTCTTCGCCCACAACGCGAACAGCGCATTGCGATTGGCTTCCTCGGACGACCATTGCGCCGCCTGAACCACGGCGGTCACGACCTTCTGCACCGTGTCGGGATGCGCGTGCTCATAGTCTTCGAGCACGAGCAGATGCGCCTGACGCGTGAGTTGCACGCCGTCATCGCGCGATGCATGGACGATCTTCGCGAGCCCCTGACGTTGCAGCTTGAAGAGCGAGTAATCGAGGAACACCGCATCGACGCCCTTCGATGCGAGCGCGGCCTGCGCGGCGGCGGTATCGAGATTGATCACGCGCAGATCGCGCTCGGCGAGGCCGTTTTGCTTCAGCACGTTATCGGCGACGAGTTGCAGATTCGTGCCGCGAAATATGCCGACGCGCTTACCCTTCAGATCCTTCACGCTCTTGATGTCGGAATCGGGCGGCACCGCGAGATACACGCCCGCGCGCACGTTCGACGCGAGCAGCAGATGCGTCTTCAGTCCATTCGCGCGGCCGATCACGGACGGCAGATCGCCCTGATACGCGAAGTCGACTTGCCTGTTCGCGAGCGCTTCGTTCACCGCCGGCCCCGCGCCCTTGAAGAAGATCCATTCCACCTTGACGTGCTCTTGCTGCAACGCGTCCTCGACGCGATGCTGCAAGAGCGCGGTCGCCGCGGGCGAGCCGCCGAAAACAGGCGGATCGCCCGTGCCCTGCTGCGCTACGCCGATGCGCACCACGGCCGGATCGGCGGCATGCGCGGGACCGATGAGCGCGGCGAACAACGTCGCCGCGCCGAACAAGAGCTTGAATCGTAGTGTCATCGTGCAATGAGAGTGTGTGGAACGCTGGCGATGAAGCGTCATCGCCGGAAGATGAGGCGCAAGGGCGCGCGTCAGACGGTGCGCGTTTCCTGCCTGACGATGCGGCTCCTGCGCCCGTCGATGCCCGCGGGCACGTCGCCATGCACGGTCGCGCGGCGCACCACGCGATGCGCGTCGCCGTAGTCGGCCACCGCGTAATGCTGGGTCGCGCGGTTGTCCCAGATCGCGACATCGCCTTGCGTCCAGCGCCAGCGCACGGTGTTTTCGAGGCGCGTGACGTGATCGTGGAAGAGTTCGATCAGGCGATCCGAATCGCGCTGCGACAGGCCGATGAAGCGCTGCACGAAATGGCCGAGCACGAGCGTGCGCTCGCCCGTTTCGGGGTGCACGCGCACGACCGGATGCTCCGTTTCATAGAGCGTCGACGTGAACTGCTTGCGATACTCGCGCTCGGAATCCGTGTCGGGCACGTTGCGCGTCGCGGCGTAGTCGTAGGCGTTCGAATGCAGCGCCCAGAGCGTGTCGGCGAGTTCGCGCAGAGGTTGCGGGAGATTCGCGTACGCGGCCGCCGTGTTGGCCCATACCGTATCGCCGCCGGCAGGCGGAATCACCACGCCGCGCAGAATCGAAATCTTCGGATACGCATCGACGAAGGTCACGTCCGTATGCCAGGAGTTCGCGCGCGTGCCGTGCTTCGAATCGAGTTCGAGCAGGCGGCTGCCGCTCGCAAGCGAAGGCACGGTCGGATGCGCGACGGTGTCGCCGAAGCGCGCGGCGAAGGCTTCCTGCGCGACGTCGTCGAGATGCGACTGGCCGCGAAAGAACAGCACCTTGTGTTCGAGCAGCGCCGCGTTGATCGCGCCGATGGCCGCGTCGTCGAGCTCGGCGGAAAGCGTCACGCCGCGCACTTCCGCGCCAATGCGCCCGCCGATCGGGCGGACCTGAAACGGTTCATTCGACGTGACGGGGGCGAGCGTGGACTCGGCGGCGAGCGTGGGGAAATCGGACATCGAAAATCTCCGTTGGTGTGCGTTTGCGTTTGTCGGATGCAGGCCGCATTGAGTGCGACGGAAACATTGAAGCATCGACAGAGCGCTCGACCAACGAAGCGTTTCGACTATGCATATCGCTGCAAGGCCGCGATGCTTTCCCGCAGTTCCGCTTGCAGCCGCGCCATCAATTCGGCGGCGGGCAGTTCGCGCGCAAGCGCGGCGGCTTGCCCCGCCCATTGCGCGCCGTAGCCGAATTCGCCCTTCGCCTTCGCCGCCGCGTGCAGCGACTTGCCCGCATCGTAGGTGACGGGATACGCGGGAATCGCGGGCGCTTGCGCGCGCCGTCCCAATTCGGTGAACTTGTTGACGAGGCCGCGCGCCTTGCGGCCCGAGATCGCCGAGGTGAACGTCGTGTGGCCGGCCGCGTCGCTCAATATCGCGCGACGATACCCTTCATCGATCGAGGTCTCCGTGCACGGCACGAACGCCGTGCCGAGTTGCGCCGCCTGCGCGCCGAGCGCCAGCGCCGCCGCGATGCCCGCGCCGTCCATGATGCCGCCCGCCGCGATCACGGGCACGTCGAAACGGGTTGCGAGAAGACGCGTGAGCGCGAAGGTGCCGAGGTTATCGTCGTCGGCCAGGGGGTCGAAGATGCCGCGATGGCCGCCCGCCTCGATGCCCTGCGCGACGATCGCATCCATGCCCGCCGCCACGACCTGCTCCGCTTCGCGCACATTGGTTGCGGACGCGATCAGCTTGATGCCGGCGTTGCGCAACGCGTCGATATATTCCTTCGACGGCAGGCCGAAATGAAAGCTCACGATCGCGGGCTTCTCTTCGATGAACACGTTGAGCATTGCCTCATCGACGACGAAGCTCGTGTAGATCTCGCTCAGCCTCTCGGGCGGCGTCGCGCCGTACTGCGCGAACACGGGCGCGAGCCAATCCGTCCATGCCCGCTCGACGGCGGCATCGGCGCTGGCGGGCTCATGACAGAACACGTTTATGTTGAACGGCTTGCCGGTGAGCGCGCGCGTCTCGCGAATCACCTTGCGCGCGCCTGCGGCGTTCATCGCGCCGACGCCGAGCGAGCCGAGTCCGCCCGCATTCGATACGGCCGCCGCGAGCGCGGGCGTGCTCACGCCTGCCATCGGCGCCTGAATGATCGGCGTGTCGATGCCGAGTAGCGATGTCAATGCGTTCTTGCTCATGAATGTGCGTCCTTTAAACGTTGCATGATTCAACGCGTGGCGAGCTTCTCGACGACGAAGTCCACAAAAGCCCGCACGCGCGACGACAAATGTCTGCCATGCGGATACAGCAGGATGAATGGCCGGCTGCATCCGCCGAACTCGCGCAGCACTTCGGTGAGCGTGCCCGCGCGCAAATCCGCTTCGACGGTGAAGCGGTAGGTCTGAAACAGCCCCGCGCCGTGACAGGCGAGCGGAATGCCCGCGAGCGCATCGCCGGAAGTGCCGTAGCCGCCTTGTGTCGTGATCTCGACGAGTTCGCCGTTCTGCATGAAGAGCCACGGCACGGCGCGCCCGGTGCTCGGCATCTCGAACTGGATGCATTCGTGCTTGGGCAGGTCTTCGATCGTCTTCGGCATGCCCGCGCGCTTCAGATAAGCCGGCGACGCCACCACGACGAGCTCCGCGTCCTCCAGCTTGCGCGCGATCAATCCGGAATCGCGCGGCGCGCGTCCGCGTATCGCGAGATCGAAGCCTTCATCGGCGAAGTCGATGTTGCGGTTGCTCAGATGCGCCTCGACGGTGACATCGGGATAGCGCTTTCTGAACTCGGCAAGCAACGGCAGCATGCGATAGTGACCGTAAGGCGTCGGCATGCTGATGCGCAGCACGCCCTTGGGCGTCGTCTGTTGCCCCGTGGCTTCGCGCTCCGCTTCCGCAAGACGGCTGAGCGCGTCGCGGCATTGCTCGAAGTAGCGGCGGCCCGCATCGGTCAGTCGAATCTGGCGCGTGGTGCGCACGAAAAGCCGCACGTCCAGGCGCTTTTCGAGTCGCGCGACGGAGCGGCTCACGGCGGCGGGCGTGACGCTCGCCGCGGTGGCCGCGAGCGTGAAGCTGCCGAGTTCGGCCGCGAGGCAGAAGAGTTCGATGCTGCCGAGAAGGAGGTCGTCGAATTGCCGCTGCATGTCGATGGGCTTCGCGTCGTCGTGGGTGCATCTTCGCTGCTTGCAATCGCACGGTCAACCGACGCCGCTTCACTTGAGTTGTGACGCACAGGAACAGATCGCTTTCGACAGGCCCCAAAGCAATCCGCCCGCTTCTTCCATTCAGGAAAAAGCGGGCGAGATTCATACGCTCGGCGCACGAGCAGGGTTCGATGCCTTACTTCGCGGTCGGCATTGCGAACTCGGCGCCCTTCTCCGTGCTTTCGGGCCAGCGCTGCATGATCGACTTCTGCTTCGTGTAGAAGCGCACGCCTTCCTCGCCGTACGCGTGCATGTCGCCGAAGAGGCTGCGCTTCCAGCCGCCGAAGCCGTGCCATGCCATCGGCACCGGAATCGGCACGTTGATGCCGACCATGCCCACTTCGATGCGTCGGCCGAACTCGCGGGCGATATGGCCATCGCGCGTATAACAGGCGACGCCGTTGCCGAACTCGTGCTCGTTGACGAGATCGACCGCTTCGCTGAAGTCCTTCACGCGCACGCAGGCGAGCACCGGACCGAAGATCTCTTCCTTGTAGATGCGCATCTCAGGCGTGACGTGATCGAACAGCGTGCCGCCCGTGAAGAAGCCGTCTTCATGGCCGGGCACCTTGTAGCCGCGGCCGTCGACGACGAGCTTCGCGCCTTCGTCGACGCCCAGCGCGATATAACCTTCGATACGCTCCAGAGCCTGGCGCGTGACGATCGGGCCCATTTCCGCGTCGTCTTCCATGCCGTTCTTGATCTTGAGCTGCTGCGCGCGTTCCGCGAGGCGCGGCACGATCTTGTCGGCGACATCGCCGACGAGCACCGCGACCGAGATCGCCATGCAGCGCTCGCCCGCCGAACCGTAGCCCGCGCCGATCAGTGCATCGACGGCCTGATCGAGATCCGCATCGGGCATCACGACCATGTGATTCTTCGCGCCGCCGAGCGCCTGCACGCGCTTGCCGTGCTTCGCGCCCGTCTCGTAGATGTAGTTGGCAATCGGCGTCGAGCCGACGAAGCTGATCGCCTTCACCTGAGGATGCGTGAGCAGCGCATCGACGACGACCTTGTCGCCCTGCACGACGTTGAAGATGCCATCGGGCAGGCCGGCCTGCTTGAGCAGATCGGCCATGAACAGCGACGCCGACGGATCGCGCTCGCTCGGTTTGAGGATGAACGCATTGCCCGCCGCGATCGCGACCGGGAACATCCAGCACGGCACCATGCACGGAAAGTTGAACGGCGTGATGCCCGCGACGATGCCGAGCGGCTGGCGCGTCGTCCAGTTGTCCATGCCGGTCGAAACCTGCTCGGTGTAGTCGCCTTTCAGCAGTTGCGGAATGCCGCACGCGAATTCGATCACGTCGATGCCGCGCGAGACTTCGCCCTGCGCATCCGAAAACACCTTGCCGTGCTCGGCCGTGATGATCGCGGCGAGTTCGTCGCGATGCTTGTTCATCAGTTCGAGGAACCTGAGCATGACGCGCGCACGGCGGATCGGCGGCGTGTCGCGCCATTCCGGGAACGCGGCTTTCGCGCTCGCGACGGCTGCATCGACATCGGCGGTCTCGCCCAGCACGAGCTTGCGCGGACGCTCGCCCGTTGCGGGATTGAACACCGGCTGCGTGCGCGTGGCCGAGCCATGCGTGCGCTCGCCGTGAATAAAGTGGACCACGTCGGCCGTATCGTTGAACGCTTGCATCTCGACTCCTCTCACTGACTGGTTTGGCGATGGACACAGTGTAAGAAGCGATGCGCCCCCTGCAAAGACGCTATGATTGAACTCATTGTTTATATCGGCAAACAATCAGCAGATGGACGAGCAAAAGATCGAAGGTCTCTGGACCCATTTGCACTGGCTCACCGTGCTCGCGGAACAAGGCAGCTACACGGCGGCGGCCGCGCGGCTGAACGTGTCGAAAGCGGCGATGAGCCAGCGCATCGCCGAACTGGAGCGCGCGGCGGGCGTGCCGCTCGTCACGCGCACGACGCGCAGCGTGCGGTTCACCGAAGCGGGCCGCAGGCTCGTCGACAATACGCGCGAGCAGTACCAGCACATCGCATCGAGCTTCCTGAGCGTGAAGGAGACGGCGGGCGTCGCGCGCGGCCTGATCCGCGTGACCGCGCCGATGGCCTTTTCGCGGCAGCAACTCGTGCCGCGCATGTCGGGATTTCTGCATGCGCATCCCGAAGTGCGCGTGCAGCTCGAAGCGTCGGACAAATTGAGCTCGATCGCGACCGAAGGCTTCGATCTTGCGTTGCGGCACAGCGCGCAGGTGCCGGATACGCACGTCGCGTGGAAGCTGTGCGATACGCATTCGGTGATCGTCGCGACGCGCGCTTATCTGAAGCGGCGCGGCACGCCCGTGACGCCCAATGATCTCGCCACGCACGATTGCCTCGTTTATCCCCGTCCGCAGGCGTCGAGCATCTGGTCGTTCCAGCGCAAGGGCGGACGCAAGAGCTCGGCCGGACCCTATACGCTCGCGGTGAACGGGCCGTTCGCGGCCAACAACAGCGAAGTGCTGCGCGACGCGGCGCTCGACGATCTCGGCATCGCGCTATTGCCGGATTTCACGGCGCAGGCCGCCGTGCAGGCGGGCAAGCTCGTCGTGCTGCTGCCGGACTGGCGGCCGGTCGGCGCGTTCGCCGATCAGCTTTTCGTCGTGCGGCCTTATGCGCCGCATGTGCCGCGCGCGGTCGCGCTTTTCATCGGATATTTGCGCGAGACCTTCGCGGGCGGGTTTCCGCTTTAAATCGATACGTTCAAAAACAAAAAAAGCGCACCCGCTTCCGCGCGGGCGCGCTTCGTTGAACGCCGTGTTGCTTAGTGATGCGCGAAGGTCGGGAACACGTCGGCTTGAATTGCATTGACGCGAGCGCCGGATTGCGCCGAACCTTCGGACGCGCCGCCGAAATCGCTTTGCGCCCGGCCGTTTTGCGCTGCCACGCGCGCTTCGGCGGCTTGAATGTCGGCGGGGTATTTCGAGTCGCTGATCACGCCCGGGTTATAACCGGCCTTTTCCAGTTGCACGATTTGCTGACGGACTTCGGCGCGCGTCAACGGCTGATTCGATTGCGCGAACGATGCGACCGGAGCGGCAAAAGCAAGAGCGACCGCTGCAATACCGATGAACTTGTTCATGATGCTTTCCTCCGTACAGAAGTTTTCGAGTTGCCGCTCACGTTGCTGTGTTTGCTCGTTTGCGACCGTTGGAGAGAGTTTAGGTATCGCCCTCTCTAGGGTAAATACTTAAACGGCGAAATCACTTTTGGCGAAAACCTGACTAATCCGTCCGCGCGCGATCTGAACTAACGCCGCATGGATCGCCTATAACCAAGAACGAGAGAGGCCGCTGCGGGCGCCTCATCGCACGAACGATCGTTTATTCAGGGGACTGACCTTGAAACGGATCCTTGTGATCGGCGCGGGCTTCGCCGGTCTGTGGAGCGCGCTGTCGGCGGCGCGCAAGCTGGACGAACTCAATCGCACCGGAGAAGCCGAAGTCGCGATCGTCAATCCGGTGCCCTTTCACAGCGTGCGGGTGCGCAACTACGAGCAACCGCTCGACCCCACGCTCGTGCAACTCGACACCGTGCTCGGGCCTGCGGGCGTGCGCCTCATTCAGGCGAAGGCGACCGGTATCGACAGCGCGAATCGCCACGTGACGATCGAACACGAAGGCGCGTCCGAAACGCTCGATTACGACCGCCTGATTCTCGCGGCGGGCAGCGTGCTCGTGCGCCCGCCGATTCCGGGTCTCGCGCGCTTCTCATTCGATGTCGATACCTACGCGGGCGCGTGCAAACTGCAGGCGCATCTGTTGACCTTGCCCGCGTTGCCCGACACGCCGGGGCGCTATACCGCGGTCGTGGTCGGCGCGGGCTTGACGGGCATCGAGCTCGCGGCGGAACTGCCCGCGCGCTTGCGCGAGATCGTCGCGGAAGGCGACCGGGGCAAGGTGCGGGTCGTGCTGGCGGATCGCTCGCCGAAGATCGCGCAATCGATGGGCGGCGCGCAGCATGTGATCGAAGGCGCATTGCAGACGCTCGAAGTCGAAATGCGGCCGGGCGTATCGCTCGAATCGCTCGACGGCCAGAGCGTCACGCTGAACGACGGTCGCGCGAGCGAGCGCATCGAGGCGGCGACGGTCGTCTGGTGCGGCGGCATGCATGCGAACGCGCTCGCGGCGCAGTTGCCGGTGACGCTCGATCCGCTCGGGCGCGTGCCCGTGGATGCGTTCCTGCGCGCGGAAGGCGTGCCGGGCGTGTTCGCGGCGGGCGATTGCGCGCGCATTCTGATCGACGGCACGCGGCCATCGGTGATGTCCTGCCAGCATGGCCGGCCGATGGGACGTTACGCGGGCAACAACGCCGCCTGCGATCTGTTCGGACTGGAGATGCTGCCGCTATCGATCGACTGGTACACGACCATCTGCGATCTCGGGCCGTGGGGCGCGGTATATACGGAAGGATGGGACAGGAAGCTCGTCTCGGAAGGCGAGACGGCGAAGGCGACGAAGCGCACGATCAACGGCGAACGCATCTATCCGCCGAAAAGCGGCGCGCGCGAGGATATCTTTCGGGCGGCGGCGCCCGTCGTGCAAACGCCGCCGCCTACCGAACGCGCGGACAAGCAATGATCAATCAGGCCTTCTTCACCGAGGCTTCGTAGATCTCGTCGATCGACTGTTCGAGGGTCTTGTCGAACTCGCTGTCGCTCATGTCCTTCTTCAGCTCGTTGATGAGCGCGCGCGAGAAGCTCGCGATCATGCCGTGGTTGAGCGCGAGCTTCTTGCACGCGTCGCTGCGCGTATAGCCGCCCGAGAGCGCGACGACACGCACGACACGCGGATGCTCGATCAGCGGACGATAGAAATCCGCTTCGTCGGGAATGGTCAGCTTGATCATCACCTGGCTCGATTCCGGCAGCGCATCGAGGCCTTTCAGCAATTCGTCGCGCAGAATCTTTTCCGCGCCTTTCTTGTCCGGGCTCTTGATCGAGACTTCGGGTTCGAGAATCGGCACGAGACCGTGCCCGATGATCTGCGCGCCCACTTCGAACTGCTGCTTCGCGACGGCTGCGATGCCCTTCTCGTCGGCCTGATGGATCACCGAGCGCATCTTCGTGCCGAAGATGCCGAGCTTCGCCGCGCGCGCGAGCAGATCGTCGAGGCCGGGATTCGGCTTCATGATCTGGACGCCGTCGGCTTCGGCTTCGAGGCCCTTGTCGACCTTCAGGAACGGCACGACGCCGCGATCTTCCCACAGGAAGGTCGGGACCGGCTTGCCTTCCGCTTCGCCGTCCATCGTGCGCTCGAACAGAATCGCGCCGATGACCTTCTTGCCCGTGAACGAAGGCGCCGTGATGATGCGCACGCGCATCTCATGCATCAGCTTGAACATTTCGGCGTCGCCGTTATAGGCGTCGTCCGGAATTCCGTATTGGCGCAGCGCGCCCGGCGTCGATCCGCCGCTCTGATCCAGAGCAGCGATGAAACCATCCTTCTCAGCCATTTGCGCGAGCATCTTTTCGTTAGCCACGAACATTTCCTCCTCGAAGTTCAAACACCGGACTTGTGCGTGCACAGTCCGGGCTTATGGTTCAGCTTCTGCAAGTGTAATGGTTTTGACGGGCGCTCAAGTCGTGCAAATCCGCCATTTGCGCGCAAATGGGCTTATGTCGTGCGCTGACGCACGGCCCGCTACAGGAAATCTTCAGGAAGCGGCGGAATTGAGATCGCCCGCGCTGCCGGACCGCCAGACTATGGAGATCGCGCGGCGCAACAGGGACGGCGCGCGTTCGAAGTCGCCGGCTTGGGGCATTTGCGCATGATCGTTCGATGTTTCCGCGACGGCTTCGCCGATGGGCGAAACGCCGGTATTGCTTGCTTCAGGCTCGGAAACGGTAAGGCGCTTTTCGCGCGCATCGGCGCAACGCTGATTGAGCACGCGGCGCATGTCGGGGTCGTCGATCAGCGCCTGCGCGGTCGTCATGCCGCGCTCGAATTGCAGCGCATAGGCGATGTCGGTGAAATCTTCGTAGCGGCCGCTATCGGCCAGCTCGAACGCCAGCTCGAGGGTGCGCTGGCGTTTCCATGCAGCGAGATCGTCGTGGCCCGTGCTCACAAATGTCCTCTTCTTCGCGATGAGGTGCTGAAGATGTTAGCCCGCGCCAAACGTTTTTCCGTTGTCGCGTCACAACAAGCAGACGAAAAGCATTCGCGAAATCGAGCAAAAAGCGCTTGCCTAAAGCATCGGATTCGCGATAGCCCTCGCTTGACAAGCCCCGTGTAAGGTATTTAATTCACTCACCCGCTCGCCCCGGCCATGCGGCGGCGGCCGCCGACATCGCCTGTCTGCGCAGTGAAGCTGTCCCGACGTATTGGATGTTCGCTCCATGCGGAGCGCGATGTGCCTTTATCGGAGCCAGTCATGAACCCGCTTTCAGGAAGTCCGGCACGCGTTGCCGCTCTGGCGCTCTCGTGCGCGCTCGCCGCCTCCGTCGCCGCGTGCGGCGGCTCGGATTCCAGCGATACGTCCGTCCCCGACGCCATTACCCAGATCATGAAGAAGCCCATGTATCAGGGCTCGACGTGGGCGTTGCGCGTCGTCGATCTGAATTCGGGCGATCTGATCTACGACATGAATTCGAATGCGCAGGTCTATGTCGCATCGGTGCGCAAGGTGTTTTCGCTCGGCGCAACGCTCGATCAATACGGCGCGCAGCATCAGTTCCAGACGCCGGTCTATCGCATGGGCACGGTGGACGCGGGCGGCACGCTCAACGGCAATCTCGTGCTCGTCGCGAGCGGCGATCTCTCGATGGGCGGCCGCACGAATGCCGACGGCACGCTCGCCTGGACCAACTTCGACCACAACGAGGCGAACAGTCTCGGCAATGCGCAGCTCACCGCGCCCGATCCGCTCGCGGGCTACGATTCGCTCGCGGCGCAAGTGGCGGCATCCGGCATCAAGAAGATCAACGGCGAAGTCGTGATCGACGACCGTCTCTTCGATCCTTTCGACTTCCGCGGCGAATTCACCTTGCGGTCGATCTTCGTGAACGACGATGTCGTCGACACGATCATCGCGCAAGGCAGCACAGGCTCCGCGACGCCGGTGGATTACCGCCCGAAGTCGGCGGCGTTCACCGTGCAGTCCAGTCTGATGACGGCCGCGGCGGGCACGGCGGCGAACATCACGGTGACGCCCGCGGACCCGACCTGCTTCGGCACGCTGCCGTGCATCGGCGCGCTGGGCGGATCGATTCCGGCCGATTACGTGCCGCCGATCGTGCCCAGCTTCCCGGTGATCCGCACGTTTCGCATCACGCAGCCGCAGAACTATGCGCGCACCGTGCTCATCGAGGCGCTCGCGCGCGCGGGCGTGACCGTCACGGCATCGGCGGTCGAGAGCAATCCGGTCCAACTGCTGCCCGCGAAAAACGCCTACTCCGCCGACACGCGCGTCGCGCAGCTCACGTCGCAGACGCTCAGCGAATATTCGAAGTGGATCCTGAAGGTCAGCTACAACATCGGCGCGGACACGAGCCTCATGCTCTTCGGCGTCGCGAACAACGGATCGACCACGCTCGACGCGGCGCTCGCCGCCGAGAACGCGAAGCTCTCGAGCGCGCCCTTCAACGTGCCGATGGGCCAGACGCATTTCATCGACGGCAGCGGCGGCGGCGAAACGACGGCGACGCCGGTCGCGGTCATCGCGATGTTGCGCGCGATGAACGGACGCCCCGCGTTCCCCGCATATCTGGATTCGATGCCCTTCCTCGGCGTCGACGGCTCCCTCGCGAGCACGACCGCCTTCGAAAGCGACCCGACGCTCGCGGGCGCGAAAGGCAAGGTCTACGCGAAAACGGGCACGTACGCGACCGGCACCGAGCTGGCGAACGGCCAAGTGCAGACGACGCTCAAGGGACAGGCGCTCGCGGGCTATATCGACGCGAAGAGCGGGCGCAGGCTCGCGTTCGCGCTGATCGTCAACAACGTGCCGATCACCGACGTGCCCGACATCCTCAACGTCTTCAACGACGAGGGCACGATCGCGGCGAACATCTGGAAGCTGCAGTAAGCCGCTGTCGTCGATTCACCATGCGCCGGCGAACGCCAGCACCGCGCGATTGAACGCGCCGGGACTGGCGACGTTCATGCCGTGCGATGCCCGCGCGATCGTCTGACGCTCGGCGAAGCCGATCCACTCTTCGAGCTTCTCGACGTTGTTGCGGAACATGCGCGGGCTTTTCTCGCCATCGATCAGCAGCGTGCGGCACTTGATGTCGCGCGCCGCTTCGTGCGTGTACGCGGGCAAAGGATCGCGGAACTGCTTGGGCAGCGTGAGCGCGTTGTCGAGCGCCATGCGCCGGAAGCTCTCCGTGCTCTTTTTCCAGAAGCCCGGCATGCTCACCGAATCGACGAACATTTCGAGGCCGCGATCGAATTCGCCCTGCTCGATCAGTTCGGCCACGCGCGCGCGCAGCGCGTTGGTCGCCGGGGGCAGCGTGGCGTGCACGGCCTGCGACGTGGTTTGCAGCGGGCCGCCCGGATCGGCGAGCGTGAGCGTCTTCACGAGCCGCGGATACTCGCGCGCCAGATGAAACGCGACGCAGCCGCCGCGCGAATGCCCGACCAGATGCACCGGCGCGAGATCGAGCGATGCGATGAACTCGGCCATCTCGGCCACGTGCGCTTCCCAGCCGAACTCGCCCTGCACGAAGGCATCGACGGCGGGCCAGTAATGCGAGAGGCTCGGCGCGATCACCCGGAAGTGCTTCGCGAGCGGGAGAATCTGCGCGTCCCAGTAGCGGTAATCGCACAGCGAGCCATGCACGAGAACGAGCGGCTCGCCCTCGCCGCACTCGATATACGGCACGGAAATGCCCGAGGCCGTCGTCGCGAACGACGGTTCCGGCAGGCCCTGCACAGCGGTGAGAACGGAGAGATCGGTTCGCGCGTTCATGAGTAAGCTCCTTGGATGCGACTATGCGCCGCGCCGAAGCAAAAGAAAAACGCATAATTTTGATAGAATCGTTCAGATTTTCTGATAGCAAACGGTCGTTCACCATGAAAGCGCTGGATCTGGACGTTCTCTCGATGATCATCGCCGTCGCGGACACCGGCAACATCAGCCGCGCGGCGGAGCTCGTGCATCGCTCGCAATCGGCGGTCAGCATGCAGATCAAGACGCTGGAAACCGCGCTCGGCAAGGCGCTGTTCGTGCGCAAGCCGCGCAGCGTCGTGCCGACGCAGGACGGCGAGGTGCTGCTCACCTACGCGCGCCGCATGATCGCGCTGCGTGACGAGGCGTGGGCGGCGGTCGTGCGGCCCGACGTGACCGGGCGCGTGGTGATCGGCGTGCCGGACGATTACGCGTCGTCGCTTTTCCCGCCGATCCTCAAGAAGTTCTCGGCGACGTATCCGAAGGTCGAGATTCAGGTGGTCGGCCTGCCGAGTCTCGCGCTCGCGCCGATGGTGAAGGACGGCACGGTCGATCTCGTGTGCGCGACGCGCGTGAAGGGGCTGTCAGGCGAATTCCTGCGCCACGAGCCGATGGTCTGGGCGGCCGCGCCCGGCGACACCGAAATCTGGAAGGAGCGGCCCTTGCCGATCGCCGTGTTCCTGCCGGGCAGCGTGGCGCGCGAGAACGCGATCCGCAGCCTGGAGCGCGCGCGCATCGGCTATCGCACGTCGTATGAGAGCCCGAGCCTGCTCGGACTTTTGACGATGGCCGAAGCCGGCCTCGCCGTGACGCCGCTCGCGAAGTGCGCGGTGCCGTCGCATTTCACGCTGCTCGGTCCGGCACAAGGCCTGCCCGATATCGGCACGCTCGAAGTCGTGCTGGCGCGCAGCGCGGCATCGAAACGGCCGCCATGCGACTTTCTGGCCGAACGCATCATGGCCGAGTTGCGGCGCTGATGCCGGCTTCGATCGCCCGCATGCGGCGTGCGGTCCACGCGCGCAGCAGGCCGTTCGATGCGACCATCGGCAACGATGCCGCCATGATGCGATACACGTCGTTGCGGCGGACCTTCGAGATGTTGTGCGGATCGAGCCACGCGTCGTTGCGTGCGAGCAGCACGAGCGTATCCAGCCCGATCATGATCGGCCACAGACAGGCGAGACGCAGACGGATCGCGCTTGGCGGAATCGCGAGCGTGTAATCGACCGCGTCCTGGAACAGCCCGAGCGAGGTGCGCAGCAATTCGCACAGCACGGGCCGCGCGCGCGCCGACGTTTCGGGCCGCAGCAGATCCCTCGGCGTGAGGCCATCACGCGCGAGCAGCGTGTCGGGCAGATAGCATCGGCCGATGCGCAGATCCTTCGCGCAGTCGCGCAGCACGTTCGTCATTTGCAGCGCCTTGCCGAAGCGCACGCCGAGCGCGAGCATCGTATCCGGCGCGGCCTTCAGCGTGCCGGGCATGTGCGCGTAGGTCATCTTCGTCCAGAATTCGCCGACGCAGCCCGCGACGAGATACGTGTAGCGATCCAGCTCGCTGAACGCCCGCAACGCGACGATCTCGCCCGATGTCTCGTCGGGAAACGTGCGCAGATCGAACTCCATGCCGGTGCTGAGCGTCGTGACGATGTCGCGGACGGCGGCCTGATCCTGCGCGCCCAATTGCGGCAGGATGGCGAGCGCCGCACCCAGCGATTCGAGCAACGAGCGTTCGTCCGGCTGCGCCTGCTGACCCGCGACCTCGCCCGCGATGCGCGCGAGCGCGCCGTCATCGGGCGCGCCATTGACTTGCGCGCGCAGCGCAAGCAGCAGGTCGAGACGACGCTGCGGCGAGATCAGCGACGTATCGGCGATCGTATCGGCGGCGCGCGCGAGCAGATACGCGAGCCCGATGGGATCGCGCATGCCCGTCGGCAAAATGCGCAGCGTGAGATAAAACGACCGCGACACGCTCTTGAGAAGCGGACCCAACAGAAAGGCCCGGGGCGAATTGTTCATGACTTGGATCGGATAGCTTCGGCCGGAAGCGCGATGATCGCGCGCCGCCGCATTGTATCCGTCCGCGTCAGATTACATTCGACAACGGCTCCGCCCGCGCCTTGTCCGCGCCGATCAAGTCCGGCATGAGCGCCCGGACTTCCGCGCGCAGGTATTCCTCGAAGTCCTCGCGCACTTCCGGATGCTGCAGCGCGAACTGCACCGTCGCCTTGAGATAGCCCAGCTTGCTGCCGCAGTCGAAACGCGTGCCGTAATAGCGATAGGCGAGCACCTGTTCGACCGCGAGCAGCGAGCCGATCGCATCGGTCAACTGGATCTCGCCGCCGACGTTCGCCCTTGTATTGCGCAAGTGCTCGAAGATGCTCGGCATCAGCACATAGCGCCCGACGACGCCGAGATTCGAGGGCGCGAGCGCGGGCTGCGGCTTCTCGACGATGCCCGACATCTTGATGACATCCTCCTCCCACTCGCGCCCTTCGATCACGCCATACGATGCGCTCGCCTCACGCGCGATGCGCTCCACGCCGATCACCGAGCTGTGGTAATGATCGAATACTTCGACGAGTTGCTTCATCACCGGTTGCTCGCCGTGCAGCAGGTCGTCGGCGAGAATCACGGCGAACGGCTCGCCATTCACGAGACGTTCCGCGCACAGCACCGCGTGACCGAGCCCGAGCGCTTCGGGCTGACGCACATAAAAGCAATCGACGTTCGCCGGCTTGATGCTGCGCACGGCATCGAGCAGCGCTGCCTTGTTGCGCGCTTCGAGTTCCGCTTCGAGCTCGTACGATTTGTCGAAGTGATCTTCGATCGCGCGCTTGCCGCGGCCCGTGACGAAGATCATCTCCGTCATGCCCGCCGCGATGGCCTCCTCCACCGCATATTGAATGAGCGGCTTGTCGACCACCGGCAGCATTTCCTTCGGGCTCGCCTTGGTCGCCGGTAAAAAGCGTGTGCCGAGACCCGCGACTGGAAACACCGCCTTGGTCACCTTGAGCATGACTGCTTCCTCCAGATCGAAACTGGTAATTGAAATGTCCCCGCAAACCGGTCTTATCGCTTATCGTTATTCCGCCTCTTCCATCTGAGGCGCGGCCATGCGATTCGAACCGCGCCTGCGCAACGGGCTCAACGGGTCGTTGCGCAAGGCATCGCGATATGCCGAGGCGGCCACGAGAACCAGCAGCACGGCCACGCCGGCGATTGCATGCATATCCATGATCGATCTCCATTCGGCGTTTGGATGGGAATCAAACGTATCAGAAAAAAATCGATAAATAATCGGCGATAAGGAAGCGAATTTTTTAGTTAGGCGCATGAAAATGCGTGCTCTAAGATGGCCTCATCCTTTCTTGCGGGCCTGAGCCTCCGATGAGCGATTCTTCCGTTTTCGCGGCATCCGCCGCGCGTGAATCCAGTGCCGTTTCCGATGACAAAGATGTCGCGATCAACGCCTGGCGAGGCATCGCCGCGTTGCTCGTTGCGTACTTTCATTGCCGTCAGGTGACGTGGATCGGCATGCAGCAGTTTCATCGCATGTCGCCTGCAATCGACGCGAATACCGTCATCAGCTATCTGACGTTTCCTGTCGCGTGGGGATCGGCGGGCGTGCCGATATTCTTCATCATCAGCGGCTATTGCATTCACCGTGCGATGGCGCGCAAGCTCGTCGCCGATCCTTGCGCGCCGCTCGATAGCCTGAATTTTCTGTTGCGTCGATTTGCGCGCATCTATCCGGTGCTTCTGGCGGCCTTGCTGTTGACCCTCGCGCTCGACTCGTGGAGCGAGACATTCGTACCCGTCAGCCGCAAGATCAACCCGTTCGATCTGCACGCGTTCATCGTCAATCTGCTTTCACTTCAGGGCGTTGCCGGAAAGACGTTCGGCTCCAATGGCGCGCTCTGGACGCTTTCCATCGAAGTGCAGTTCTATCTCGTGTATCCGCTCTTGATCGCGTTGCGGCGGCGTATCGGAATGCGTGGCGTACTGATCTTCGTGGCGCTCGCGAACATCGCGTCCGCACTGATTTTCGAGCGGCATCAGATCGTCGTGTTCACGTCATACTGGTTCGCCTGGACGTTGGGCGCATGGATCGCCGAAGCGAAAGTGCTCGGCGTTCGCGCGCCCGCGCGCATGGGTCTCGTCGCGGCGGCGGTCGCGCTCGCCGGATGCGCCGCGTTCAGCCTCGCGCAATATGCCGCATTCCAGCTTTGGGCGATCGCGTTCGCGATCTATCTCTTCGCGGCACTCGACAAGCCCATGCACACCAACTTCGCCGTGCGCGGCGTGTCATGGATCGGCGAATTCAGCTTCTCGCTCTATGTCGTGCATCTGCCGATCTTCGTGCTGCTCGGCTCGTTCTTCTTTCGCTCCGTGTTGCAGACGGATATCTGGGTTTCCTTCGCCTTTACCGCGTTCGCCGTCGCGGCCGCCTTCGCTTTCTACTGGCTGGTCGAACGGCCGGCAATGAACTGGTCCACGTCGCTCAAGCGCTCGCGACGCTGAGCGCCCGAGTGTTCATTTGCGTCGGCGTGCCTTCTTCGCCACATCGTTGAGGATCTTCTCCACGCTCTGCACATACTGCTGTGTCCCGAAGCGGCTCGTCGCGTTGACATAGCCCTGCTCGACGAGCCGCTCACGCAGCGGCGCGTTGCTCTTCAGACGCTCCAGAATGCGCGCGAGTTCGGCGGCATCGCCCGGCGCGCAGAGCAATCCGTTCTCGCCGTCGTCGACGATATCCATCACGCCGCCCGCGCGTGTCGCGACGACGGGCCGCCTGGACAGCATGCCTTCGATGATCACGCGGCCGAACGGCTCCGGCATGATCGACGTATGGGTGACGATATCGACGGCCTTCATGCAAGCAGCGATATCGTCCTGAAAGCCGAGGAAATGCACGCGATCCGCAAGCCCGTGCTCCAGCACGCATGCGCGCAACTCGGCTTCGTATTCGTGCTCGCCGAAAAGCGCCGCGCCGACGAATACCGCGTGCATGTCCGGGCACTCGCGCAGCGCTTCGAGCAGCACATGTTGTCCCTTCCAACGCGCGAGCCGGCTGAAGCATCCGACGAGAAACGCGTCCTGGGGCAAGCCGAAGCGCGCGCGCAATTCATGCTGCCCGGCCGATTCCAGCTTCATGAACGGCTCCGCCGAAATGCCGTTGAACACCACATCGAGCCGTTCTTCGCGCAAGCGCGTGAGCGCGGTCACCGCCGCCGCCGATGCCGTCGAATTGGCGATCACATGTTCCAGCATCAGCTTCGTGCACCACTTGATGATCGCAAGCTGCGCGCGGCCGAAATGATCTTCGCTGACGATATCGCGCAAATGCCATACGACGGGCCTGCGCGAAATGAGACCCGCGATGGCGCCGATCACCATCGCGCGTTGCGTGTTCACGTAGATGACATCGGCATCGCGCGATTTTTGCAGCGTGCCGCGCAAGAGCCTCAGCGCGCCGCGTATCATGCCCGCGCCGGGCCGCGCCTTGCCGTCCTTGCGCAGATCGCCGAGCGACTTGCCGTCGAGCACATCGACCTTTACGCCGACCGCTTCGAGCGCGATGCGAAACGGGCCATCGTCGAAGAGCACGGTCTGCACGTCGCCGCGCATGTTCTTCACCACTTCGAGCATCGACAGTTCCGCGCCGCCGAGCGCGCCGCTCTGATCGACCGCCAGCACGCGCAGATCGTCTCGCGATTCGTCGTGGATGATCGCAGGCGCTTGTTCCTCGTTCGACGATGCCGGCAACACGAACTGCGGCGCGATGCGCGCGACATGTTCCAGCAGTTCCTCCCGAAAGCGCACGTTGGAGAAGCGCTCGGCGTTGCTGCGGCAATCGAACGGATCGAATGCGAACGCGCCGCTTTCGAATGCATCGACCGCTTCGATGATCGCTTCGGGCGTTTGCGTCGGAAAGAACATGCCAGTCGGTTGCGGACTCGATACGTCGCGCACCGTTTCCAGCGCGCCGCCCTTTCCGAACGCGATCACGGGCGTGCCGCACGCCTGCGCTTCGACCACCGATATGCCGAAGTCTTCCTCCGCCGCGAACACGAACGCCTTCGCCCGCCGCATTCTGTCATGCAGCACGGAAAATGGCTGATAACCCATGATCTCGACATTCGGCGTCGCGCGCGCGCCGATCTTCTCCATATCCGGACCATCGCCAATGACGACGAGCTTGCGCTCGGGCATGCGCGCGAATGCGTCGACGATCAGATCGATCTTCTTGTACGGCACCATGCGCGACGCGGTCAGATAAAAATCTTCCTTCACCGCGCACAGCGCAAACGATGCAACATCGACCGGCGGACAGATCACCTTCGAGGAACGCCGATAGACCTTGTGAATGCGCCGCGAAATGAACTCCGAATTGGCGATGAAATGATTCACCGAATTCGACGTGCGGATATCCCAGTTGCGCATGTAGTGCAGAATCAGCCGCGCGAAGAGCGACTTCATGCCCGCCGTGAGATTCGATTGCTGAAGATATTGATGCTGCAGGTCCCATGCATAGCGTATCGGCGAATGCACGTAGCTCACGTGAATCTGATCCGGACCGGTGAGCACGCCTTTCGCGACCGCATGGCTGCTGGAGATCACGAGATCGTAGCCGGACAGATCGAGTTGCTCGATCGCGAGCGGCATCAACGGCAGATACGCGCGATAGCGCTTCTTCGCGAATGGCAGCTTCTGAATGAACGATGTCGTTGCGCGCTTGCCATGCAGGAACGAGCGATCTTCCAGGAAATCGACGACGCTGAAGATATCCGCATCCGGAAAGCACGCGATGATTTGCTCCAGCACGCGCTCCGCGCCCGCATAGGTGACGAGCCAATCATGCACGATCGCAACGCGCGGCACACCGCCATGTATCGTGATATCGCGCTCGCGGTTCGATTCGGGCACGCTCGCCGGCGCATCGTCGTGCAGGAAGTGACGGGTTTTGGGGCGTCCGATGAACGCGTCTTCGAATTCCATTTTCATGCGTCACTCCGCGTCTTCAGAGGTGAATGGATGCGTCCGATGAGCTTGCGCATCAAGGCCGAAGCCAGCGCGCGCAAGGCGGGCCGCGTCGACACGGACCATGCCGCGTTGCCGAGCGCGAGCAAGAGCGCCGCACCGAATGCCTGGATCGGATGATTCATGCCGTCGATCGCGTAGCCGAGTGCGAGACCCGCGATCAGAAACGTGAGATGCGCGAGCATGTCGAGCGCGATCGGCCGCGCGCGCACACGAGACATCCACAGCAGCACCGCATAGTCGACGAGCGCGCGCAGCGCGACCACGCCCGCCGCGCCCACGAGCCCGAAGCGCTCGATGCCGACCCACAGCAACGCGACGAAGAACGGCAACTGGAAAAGCCCCGCACGCGCCGCCGTCGCCGGATCGATCTGCGACTGGATCAAAATGCGCGTGACGCTAGCCTGTCCGACGAGCCACACCGCGATCACGAGAATGCGCCCGACGGGCGCGCTCGCAACCGCAAGGTCCGACCCGATCCACACATGCAGGAACGGTTCGAGCACGAGCATCGCGAAGAGCGCGAGCGGCGTGAAGACGCCGTTCAGAAATTCGAGCGAAGTCGCGGCCATGCCGTTCGCATCGCTGCGATCGATAGCGGAGAGACGTGGAAACAGCGTGCGCACCATCGCGTTGGGCAGCATGTTCAAGCGCGTCACGAGGTTCTGCGGCACCGTGTAATACGTGACGAAGCGTGCGCCGAGATGCGCGCCGAGCAGCACGCGATCGAGCGAATCGGTGAGCATCGTCGTGATCGATGAGACGAGCATCCATCCGCCGAAGCGAAACAGCCCGCCCGCTACGTCGCGCTTCGGCCAGTCGATGCGGCGAACGCCGAGCAGCCTGAAGCTCGCTCGCGCGAGCAGCAGCGCCGCGATCAGACGCGCGATGACCGCGGCCGCGATGACCGTTTGCAGATTCGGCGCGATGAGCCATGCCGCGCCCAGCGGCAGCAATTGAAAGAGAAACGTGCCGAAGGTCTGATTCGCGTTGTAGACGCCGAAGCGCTCCATTGCGTTGATCGCCCCGGCGAAGACCCATGAGACGTTCGCGACGGGAATCGCGAGCGCGAGCCACGGCAACGCGCGATAGACCTCACGCTGCAACGCGGGCGCGGAGTCCGCCACATAGGCCGTGTAGAGAATTGCGCCGAAGTAAATGGCAAGTCCACCGATCACGCCGGTCGCGAAGTTGAGCCACACGGCGCTCCAGAACACGCGTATGCGCTGATCGGCGTCGCCCGCCGCGTGTGCTTTCGCGATCCGGTGCTGCGCGGCCATGCTCATGCCGAGATCGAGAATGCTGAAATAGCCGATAAGCGTCCACACGAGACTGATCACGCCGTAACGCTCCACACCCACGAGCCGGATATACGCGGGCACCGTCGCGAGCGATACGAACGTCGGCAGGATCAAACCGGTGAAGTTGATCGCCACGTTCCTGACCATGCTCTTTTCCATCGTCGTTCCTCGCGCGTTCAGCGCTGCGGTGTCCATCGGTACATCATCACCTTGCCGCGCGCATCTTCTTCGACGAACACGAGGTATTCGCCATTGCCGCGCCGATGCGCGCTCACGCCGTTGGGCACGTCCACCCATCCCGACGCGCGGCCCACTTCCGGCCCCGGCCGGATCACACCGACTTCCTTGCCGGAGTCCTTGTCGTACACGTGCACGTCGCCGACGGGTTCGACCGCGAACACGTATTGCCCTTCGACCGTCACGCCGATCACCGTGGAAAGCGGCCTGGCTTGCGTGTCCCACGGAAGCGCGATCGAATAGCGCGCGCGCGGATCGTTCGACCAATGGTCGTAGCGCACCAGTCGACGCCCGACCTCTTTCCAGTAGCGCCGGTCGAAAGGCTCGTCCGGCGTATAGCCCGTCACGTACATCGTGTCCGATGCCGCGTCGTAGATCGCGCGACGCAACTCGGCGAAGGGCGCGGGCATCGCATAGGTCTGCATGTTCGAGAAGTCGTAGACAGGATTGCCCTGCTTGTCGAGGCCGCCGTAGCGCAGGCGATAAATGCCCTTGGCGTCGCTCGTGCGCCAGATGTCGCCCGTCGAATCGACCCACCATCCCCAGCCGCCCGTGATACGCGCCGTGCCCGGATTGCGCCGAAACTCCTTTGCATCGAACCGGCCGTCGCCGTCGAGATCGCGCCAGATCCATTCGCCGCCTTCGGGCCGGTTCGGGACGTTCTGCACCGGACGCGGCCGCCCCGCGATGAAGCCCGATGGAATCGCCAGCTCGCCGTCGCGCTTTTCGTCGAAGCGATAGATCTTCAGGTGATCGGCGTACATGTCCGTCAGATACAGAAACGTGCGGCCTTCGAGCCTGCGCGCGATAGGCAGACCCGGCCATTGATCGACGTGAAAGACCGGGTCGTCCGGATACCTGAAGCGGCCCGACAGAAAGCCCGCATATGTCCATTCCTGTCCCGAAGGCTTCGAAAAATCCAGTTCGAAACGCTTGTTGCCGGTGTAGACGCTATCGGGTCTGCCCGGATCGATCCAGGCGCCATCGACGAAAAGCAGCCCTTGCATTTGCCAGCGCAGCGCGCCGCCGGGTGCATAACTTTCGAGCGTCGCGCCGAGGCCCGCGCCGATCGGTCCGTCACGCACGCCGATGCCGTTGGTCGATACATACACGTTGCCCGCCGCGTCGACGCCGACGCCCGTCAATCCGTTGAAGCGCCCGGGTCCGGGCTTGCCCGCGATGCCGGCGAAGATGCCGCCGCGCTCGCCCAATGCGCCCGACTCGCGATAGGCGCTGCCTTGCTTCGTGAAGAAGAGCACTTGTTGTCGCGGTCCGTTATCCGCGACCAGCAAGCGCCCCTGCCGGTCCAGCGCGATATCGGCGGCGATGCTGTCCGCCTGCAAACGCGGTGCATCGCTCAAGGGCTCTCCAAACGCGCTGAAATGCGCGATGCGCGGATGATCGCCGATGCTATCGACGATCGCCCACAACGAGCCATCCGGCGCGAGCGCGATGCGCCCCGGCCGCGGCGCGCTCCATTGCGCCTTCTTCTCCATCGATCGCGCGTCGTAGCGCTCGATGCGATCCTGCGCGGTGTTGGCGACATATAACGATGCATCGTTCGCGGCCAGTCCGCCGATATCCTGCTTCTCGTCGCCGGCCGTGTCGTTGACGGTTAGAAAGCTGCGCGCGAACGTGGCGCGCGGGTCCTTGTCGCTTGCGAGCACTTTGCTCGCAATGCCGCCGTCGAACGGCATCGGCTGCTTCACATCGCCGATATCACGCCGCGATACCCCGATCCAGTGCCGTCCCGAAGGCGGCCAGATGCCTTCCTTGACGAGCCGCCCTTTCTCGTTGCCCACACCGACCGCGACGAACACATAACGCGAATTCACCGCGACCGCGTTGCCGCCGGATGCGCCCCAGCCATGCGTGCCGCCCGCGAAGCCGAGCATCTTGCCGTCGCGATAGACGCTCGCTTCCGCGCCGCTTTCGTCCCACGGCGAGTTCGTGAACACGCGCCCATCGGGTGCGACGGCGATCGCGGTGATGTTGATCTGCGTCCAGGCGCCATCGCCGAAGCCGGAGGTATTGCCGATCCACGACGACTTCGCATCGAGCACGCGCGCCGGCGTCGCTCGCGCATTCGCCGCGACCAGCGATAGCGCGATGCATAAGCCCGTGCAAGCCGATCTCAAAGACACGATGCGCCGCAAGTATTCCTCCGAAGCCACGTTCCGACGCTATCGAGGTTAGGGGCCAAATAAAGCTAAAAAAACGGAAATTAATGACGGCGTTTCGAGGCGCGTTCCCGCTAAAAACGAGCGTCGTCTGAACATCGCTCGCGCGGATATTTTTCCGTTTTCTTTTCCCTAGAATCGGCTCACGACATCACGGACGAGGTACAGGACATGGCCACGCAGCTCAAAGCGATCATCACAGGCGTATCGGGGCAGGACGGCGCATATCTCGCCAAGCTGCTGCTCGACAAAGGTTATGAAGTGATCGGCACTTATCGGCGCACGAGTTCGGTGAACTTCTGGCGCATCGAAGAACTGGGCATCGATCGTCATCCGAAACTCAGGCTCGTCGAGCACGATCTGACCGATCTCGGCTCCAATCTTCGCCTGCTCGAAACCGCCGAAGCGGGCGAGCTGTATAACCTCGCGGCGCAAAGTTTCGTCGGCGTATCGTTCGATCAGCCTTCGACGACGGCGGGCGTCACCGGTCTGGGCGCGCTCAATCTTCTGGAAGCGATTCGCGTGATCGATCCGACGATCCGCTATTACCAGGCATCGACGTCTGAAATGTTCGGCAAGGTGCAGGCGATTCCGCAAAGCGAGGAAACGCCGTTTTATCCGCGCAGTCCTTATGGCGTCGCCAAGCTCTTCGCGCACTGGACGACGATCAACTACCGCGAGTCGTACAACATCTTCGGATGCAGCGGCATTCTGTTCAATCACGAATCGCCGTTGCGCGGACGCGAGTTCGTCACGCGCAAGATCACCGACACCGTCGCGAAGATCCGCCTCGGCAAGGAAGAACTGCTCGAGCTCGGCAATCTCGATGCGAAGCGTGACTGGGGCTTTGCGGCGGAATATGTCGAAGGCATGTGGCGCATGTTGCAGGCGAGCGAACCGGACACCTACGTGCTCGCGACGAACCGCACCGAGACCGTGCGCGATTTCGTGCGCATGGCGTTCAGTGCGGCGGGCTATCAGCTCGAATGGGCCGGCAAGGGCGAGCGCGAACGCGGCATCGACGTGGCGACGGGGCGCACGCTGGTGCGCGTGAACCCGAAGTTCTATCGGCCGGCGGAGGTCGACCTGCTGATCGGCAGTGCGCAGAAAGCGCGCGAGAAACTCGGCTGGACGCCGACGACCACGCTCGAAGCGCTTTGCCAGATGATGGTCGAAGCCGATCTGAAGCGCAACGAACTGCAGCCGACGTTCTAAGCCCATGGCACGACGCGCACTCATCACCGGCCTTTCGGGCTTCACGGGCCGTCACATGGCGGCGGAACTGACCAACGCGGGCTATGACGTGTGGGGCACGACGACCCCTTCTCCCGACGACGATGTCGCCAACGCCGTCGGCGTTCCGGTCGATCTGCTCGACGCCGATGCGCTCAAATCGTTCGTGACCGATGCGCGTCCGGAGGTCGTCGTGCATCTCGCCGGCGCGGCGCATGTCACCGGCAACGCGCCGGGCAAGACGTATCTCGTGAATATCGTCGGGACGCGAAATCTTCTTTCGGCGCTCGCGGCGCTCGAAAAGAAGCCGCGCGCGGTGCTGCTCGCCAGCACCGCCAACGTATATGGCAATGCGTCGGTCGAGAGCATCGACGAGAGCGTGTCGATTCAGCCTGCGAACGACTATGCGGTGAGCAAGCTCGCGATGGAGCACGCATCGCGCTTATGGCTCGACCGCTTGCCGCTGATTTTCGTGCGGCCGTTCAACTACACCGGCGTCGGTCAAAGCGAGGAGTATGTCTTGCCGAAGATCGTCGGGCATCATGCGCGTCGCGAAGCGCGCATATCGCTCGGCAATCTCAACGTGAGCCGCGATTTCTCGGATGTTCGGGACGTCGTCGCTGTTTATGCCCGATTGCTCGAAGCAGCCCCGGCCGGCGAAACGTTCAACATCTGCTCCGGGCATAGCCATTCGCTCGGGCAGATGTTGCAGATGCTCGCGGAAATCGCGGGCTATGAGATCGATGTATTCGTCGATCCGAAGTTCATGCGGCGCAATGAGATCGCGCGGCTCGTCGGGTCGAATCGCAAGTTGCGGCAGGTTATCGGGACCGTGCCGTACACGCCGATCGTCGAGACGCTGGCGTGGATGTACGAGGACATGAGCGCTCGCGTCGCGGCCTGAAAAACTCACGGTGCGCTCCATCTGCGAACGCACCGTGACATCGACTCAATGCGCCGGCCCGGCCGCGATCGCCTCCTCATAGACCGCAGCCACGCGCCGCGCGATCACCGAACGATCGAAGTTATCCCATGCATAGCGCTTGCAGGCCGCCTCATCGGGCAACGCGAGCGTCCCGTCGAACGTGGCGATCAGACCATCGGCGATTGCATCGGCGCCGGTCGACTCCAGCACCAGATCTTTCGAAAGCCCTCGCACCGCCTCGGGCAATCCCCCCACGGGCGTCACCAGCACCGGCGTTCCGGACGCCAGCGATTCCACCGTGATCAGGCCGAAGCCTTCCAGCGCGACGGTCGGGACGATACTCACATCCGCCGCGCGATAGAGCGACGCAAGCTGCTCGTCCGGCACGAAGCCGAGCAGACGGACATGGCCGTCGAGTCCCGCCGCATCGATACGGGCCTGCAATTCATCGGCGAGACGCCCCTTGCCCGCGATGAGCAGCAACACATCCGGCACCTTCTGCCTGACCACCTCGATTGCATCGATGAGCGATTCCAGCCCCATGCGTCGCACGAGCCGGCGCACCGCGAGCACGATCGGCCTGCCCAGAGGCAATTGCAGCCGCCTGCGCGCATCGGAGCGCGTCATCTTCAAATCGAACTGCGCGACATCGACGCAGCCCGGCACGACGCGAATGCGCTCTTGCGGCACGCCGTAGCGCGCGTTCAGAATCTGCCCGAATGCTTCCGACAGCACGATCAGGCGTGAAGAGCGCGCATAAACGCGCCGCTCGAGCATCAGCTTCGCGCGCTGCCCGAGCGAATCCGTTCCTTCGACATGACTCTCGTCCGCCCAGGGCCCCTGAAAATGCGATACCTGCGCGATGCCGCGCGTGACATCGAGTCCCGGAAACGTGTAGAGCGCGAAATGCGACGACACGACATCGGGCCGCTCGTCGCGCAAGGTGTCGCGCAAAGCGCTGCGCGCATTCATCAATCGACGCGGCAACGATTGCGCCGCGGGCCCGAAGCCGCGTATCGCGCCGCCGGTATCGAGCGCCACGCGCGGCGATCCCGCGACCACCCCGCGCACTTCGACGCCGGCCTCCGGCAGCGCGCCGACGAGCGTGTAATACATGCGATCGAGTCCGCCCGCCCGCTCGGGAAACCAATGCATTCCGATTTGCAGCGATTTGATGGATTGCGTGCTCATAAGCGTAGGCCCTGTTCGATGTTGATCATATAGACGGTCATGCCCGCGATTGCGCCGAGGCCGCGCTCAGCGGCGCGGGCGCGCTGTTGCGCCCGCGTCGCGCGAAATGGCGATAAAGATCGAGATAGCGCCGCGCCATGCGCGCCCAGTTGAAGCCCGCCGCGAGTTCGCGCGCCGCCTCGCCCATGCGCGCGCGCCGCTCGGGCGATGCGGCCAGTTCGCCGATCGCGTGGGCGAGCGCGTTCGCATCGTCGGGATCGTCGAGCACGATGCCGCAGTCGTCGCCGATGATTTCCGCCCCGCCCGCCGTGCGCGCGGTGATCACCGGCAAACCCGCCGCGAGCGCTTCGAGCAAGGAAAGACTCATCGCTTCATAGCGCGACGGGAAGACGAAGCTATCGACGGAATGCATCAGCGTCGGCATATCCTTCACGAGCCCGAGAAAATGCACGCGATCCGCGATGCCCAGTGCGCGCGCCTGATCCGGATAGGGACTGCCCGGCAGATAACCCGCCACGACGAGCTGAACGCGATCAGGAAGCGCCACGAGTGCATGCAGCACTGTCTGAAGATTCTTGCGCGGCGTGCGCAGGTCGCCGACGAAGAGCAAGAGGAATGCATCGTCCTTCAGATTGAACGCGGCGCGATCGACACGGGCCGAGCTGAAGGCTTTCGTATCGACGCCGTTGTACACGACTTCCACGCGATCCCTGTCGATGCCGCCTGCGCGAATCTCTTCCGCGACCTTCTCCGATACCGCCGCGACCACGCGCGAGCGCCGATAGGCCCATCCTTCGAGCCACGCATTCAGCCGGCTATAGATCACCTGATACGCGGACCATGCGCCACCGCTCAATCGAAACGGATAGTAAGGGCTTTTCATCCAGCCGCCGTGCACGAAATGCGCGGTGTTCACATCGGCCCGCGCCCAGGTGATGAAGCCGTTCACATGCAGCACGTCGTATTCGTCGCGATGCGCGCGCAGCCAAAGCGCGCTCTTGATCGCGAACACTTGTTGCTTGACGAGGCGCGTCGGCCATGCGCGGCCCGCGATAACGGGCACCCAGCGCAGGCGCGCGTGCTCCAGCAGTTCCGGCGCGACGTGCGATGCAACGAGCGTCACCTCGTGTCCCTCGGCGAGCGCCGCGCGCGCGATTTCGTAATTGACGCGCCCTTGTCCGTCGTTATGTCGCACGACGTGCGTGACGATCGCGATTCTCATTGGCTGGCCCTCGGGTGTGGAAGAAGAAAGCGTTGCGGCGATGCACGAGCTTCGCGTGATGACGTGCGGCGATGATCGAAAACAGTGACGTGAACAACAGCGATCCGCCCGTGCTCACGAATGTGTTCGCGAAGAGCAGAATGCCGATCATCGAAAAAGAAAGGCTCAGGGCGGCCTGGGCGAACTTGTCGTCGCGCAACGAGAAGGAGGCGCGCAGTGCGCGCACGAGCAATAGCGCGACGCCCGCCGTGTACAGCAATCCGCCGGGCCAGCCGAGCACGAAGGGCACGTTCATCACGCCGCTGTCGAAGCTGCCGTATTTGCCGAGATCGCCGTTCGCGCTCGCGAGCTTCGTCGATGTGCCGGTCGCGCCGAAGCCCTCGCCGGTCACATCGGTGAAGGCGGTCACCATGAAGGTCGTGTAGAACTCGTTGCGCGCGGCGTAGCTACTGTCGTCGCTCAGGTTGGTCATCGTCTGCAGGCGCGTGCCGAGGCGGTCGGCAATCGGGCCGACGGTCATCAGCGGCACCGACAGCGCGACCAGCACGATCGCGCCGAGCAGAATGCGCAGACGCACGCGATTGCTCGCCTTGATGAGCTGCAGCACCATCGAGATGATCCAGCCGCCCCAGGCCGAGCGCACGAGCGACAGCCCGAACGACACGAATCCGAGGCCGCCCGCGATCCATCGCATGCGCTGCGTGCCGGCCATCACGAACGTGAGCGCGGCCATCGCGACGAGCGCGAACGGGCCCGATGAATTCATCGTGCTGAATACGCGCACGCCGAGCGGCACCGGCTCGCCTTGCGAGGCCATCTGCGAGCCGATCATCCACATCGAGTCCCATGGCGGCATGACGAAGAACTGCACGATGCCGTAAGCGCCCATCACGAGCAGGCCGTGGATGAAGGTATCGAGCAGCACCTTGCGATACTTCGGATACTCGTGCGCGTTCACCATGATGTGAAAGCCGATCAGCACCGGATAGAGCCAGTTCGCGAGATCGTAGGTCGCGGCCATCGGTCCGCTCGACGCGACGCCGATCAGGTACGCATACGCGATGCCGAGCAGCATCAGCAGCATCGGCAGTCCGCGCCGCTGCCCGAGCACGCGAAACTGGCGCAGCAAGGTGATGCCGCAGATCATCGTGACGACGAGCGGCGCGATCTGGATCAGGCTCGTCGGCGTGAACGCGCCTTTGCCCCAATCGGCGAGACGCCGCACTTCCGGGCTCAGGAACCAGATCCACCACATGAAGCCGACATAGCGCGCCGGGCTTCTGAAATAAAGCCACAGCGCGGCGAGCGTCGACATCAACGGGAATGCGAGCGTCAGCACCGTGCCCTGGCGCGCGAGCACGAGCAGCGCGGTCAAGCCCCACACGAGAGCCTGCGCCGTCCACTCCGGCGGACCCTTGCGCGTTGCGCGCATCGTGCCGATACGTTGAGCCAGATCGCGCGGCGCACGCGGAAGGGACGATACGTTCATCGCGTCAACTCGTGCGAGGCGAACACCGCCTGAGCCGCCGATGTCGCTTCCTTCGCGCGTTGCGCGTGCTCCAGCGCATCGCGTGTCAGCCGCGCATGTTGAAGCGCGAACTCGCGCGTCGTGTAGTCGCGCGCCTTGAAATGACGCAGCGCCGCCTGCGCCCGCGCGAGCGCGAGCGATGGATTCGCACGCAACTCATCGAGCGTGCGTCTCAGCGCGGCCGGATCGTGCGCGGGCACATACGACACGTGCCCCGTGCCGAAGTAATCGCGCAATCCGCCCACATCGGTGACGATCACGGGCTTGCCGAGCGCCACCGATTCGAGCAGCACGGTCAGTCCCGATGCATGCGTGTTCGCGCGCAAAGGCACGACCATCACGTCGGCCCAGTCATAGAGTTCGCGCGCCGCGTTCAGTCCGATCGCCGGCGCGACATCCACGTTCGGCGCACGCAACGAAGCGGACACACGCCGGCGCGTCGCGATGCGCACTTCATAGCGCTCATCGTTGCGAAACGCGGTGGCGAGGGTCGTCCAGTCGCGATCGCGATCATTGCCGATCGCCCCGATGCGCAGCGGCGCGTGCGGATTCCACGCCTGCGGTTCGTTGAGCGCGAAGTCCCGCGTGTTGAGGCCGTAGAAAACCTGCGTCGCATCGCGGCCGAAATACTCGCGCACGAGCGCGGCATTCACGCTCGAATGCGTTGTGAGGATATCGGCCCGCGCGATCAGCTTGCGATACAGCCAGCGCCGCAGCGCGCCGTATTCGCTCCATTTGTCGAGCAGCCAGATCGACTGCGCGAGCAACAGCGGCTGACCGTCGCGCTTGCCTTTGAACAGAAGCAGCAGCGCCGCCGCCAGATACTCCTGCTCCGTATGCGTCCACACGGCGTCGCAAGACAGAATCGCATCGCGATTGCGCCACGTGTGAATGAAGTCGAAGCCGGCGACCGCTTTCAATGCGCGCCGCATGAAGCGCGCGGGCTTGCTTTCGGCGCTATCGCGCGAATAGGACAGCGCGAACTCCGGCGACTCCGCATGATGATAGCCATACAGACAGCCGATGCCATCGCCCTTGCGATAATGCCGCGGGTCGGCGCCATGAAAGAGATGCACGTGGACATGCGTCGTCATAGCGTCCTCGCGGCGGGAATCGTCGGTGTCGAAGGATCGCTCGTGCGCCGCGCCTGCAACGCGCCCTTGCGCACCGCGCGCCAGCGATCCCATGCGCGCTGCCAGCCGCCGCGCACCGCGATCAGCGTGTGAAGCACGCCCGGATACACGCGCGTGCCGATCAGTGCATACCAGAGCCACGCGATCTCGCGATCGAACGGCTCCAGCGCTTCGTTGAGAATCAGATGGAAGTTATAGGCGGCATCGGTCAATGCGCCGGGCGTTTGCGCGTCGCGCCGGTCGTCGTCGAAACGTTCGGCGGGAAAGTGATCCACCGCGACGAGCGGATCGTAGAGCACGCGCCAGCCCGCGCGCCGCACGCTCATGCTGAACGCCATGTCGTTGTGGACTTGCGCGCCCGCGCCCCGCAAGCGCGTGTCGAAGCGCAATGTCGATATGGCCGCCCGCCGATAGCTCATGTTCGCGCCTTTGAGCATCCGCACGTCGCGCGCGGGACCGACACCGAGATGATGATTGCCGACCACGCGCCCGCTGCGCCGAACCACCCCGACTTCGAGACGCGACCCGTCCAGCACGCGACCCTTCTCGTGGACCCAGTCGCGCCCGCCGATCGCGCCGAGCCGCTCGTCTTCGTCGAATGCGCGCGCAATGCGTTCGATCCAGTCGGGGTGCGGCGCGGCATCGTCATCCGTGATCGCGATAATGTCGCCCTCTGCCGCATCGAGTCCGCGATTGAGCGCCACCACCTGGCCGCCCGCGCCGGTATCGATCACGCGCAACGCGAACCGGTTCGCGCTCTTCAATTCGATGGCCAGCCGGCGCGCGGTCGCGTCGTCCTCGGGGCGCGCGATCACCAGTACTTCGTCGGGCATGCGCGTCTGCGCGCGCAGCGCGGCGAGGCAGCGTTTCAGGTCCGCGGGCCGACGGTAAGTCGGCACCACTACGGAGAGTGTCATCGTCATCGCTCGTTCTCCTGTGATGCGCGTCATGTGCCGGCGTACTCTTCGACCGCCGCGTAATGCGCGCGTCCATAGCCGCGCGCGCGTTGCGGGGTGCCGTTGAGAATCGCGCCCTGCACCGCGATGCCCGCCGTGCGCAAACGGCGCGATGCCTCGCTGATTTCCGCTTCGTTATGCGCGCCCGAGCGCAGCACGAGAAAGTTCGTGCCCGCGAGCTTGCCGACGATCAGCGCGTCGGTGACGGCGAGCACGGGCGGCGTATCGATGAAAATCGCGTCGTAGTTGCGGCCGAGCGCGTCGAGATAGTGCTGAAGCCGCGGCGACATCAGAAGCTCCGACGGATTCTCCGGACGCTTGCCCGCCGCGATGAAATCGAGCGATGGAATGCGCGTCGCGCGGATCGCTTCTTCGAGTCCGATCGAGCCCGCGAGCAATTCCGCGAGACCGGGCGCACGCTCGCCGTCGAACGAGCGTTCGAGCTTGCCGCGCCGCATGTCACCGTCGATGAGCAAGATCTTCTTGCCCGTCGCCGCGAGCAGCACCGCGAGGTTCATCGTGAGAAAGCTCTTGCCCACGCCCGAAGCGGGGCCCGTCACCATGACGATGCGGTTGCGCGCTTCCATCAGCGAGAACTGGATCGACGTGCGCAGGCTGCGCATGATTTCCACGCAGATATCGTTGGGGCGCATCGTCGCGAGAATCGGCGTTTCGTGGTCGCGTTCGCGGCGGCGTTTCGCGTCGGTGTCGAACTTCGTCTGCTCGACGCTTTGCGGAACGAGACCGAAGATCGGCAAGGCGGACACGCGCTCCAGCCGCTCGGGATCGTCGATGCCCTTGAAGATCGCGCGGCGCGCGAACACGAAGCCGGTGCCGAGAATCAGGCCGAGAATCACCGCCGCGGACATGATGAGCACTTTCTTCGGCTTGACCGGGTCGCCCGGACGCAGCGCCGCGTCGACGATATGCACGTTGCCGCCCGTGCCCGCGCGCTGCACCGAGAGCTCCTGCACGCGATTGAGCAACAGCACATAGATGTCTTCGGCCACTTTGGCATCGCGCTGCAACGCGACGGCCTTCACTTCCGATTGCGGCAGGTCACGGAAACGCGATGCATAGCGCTCGCGCTGCGCTTCGAGCTGCGCGAGCTGCTCGCGCGCCGTGGTCAGCGACGGATGCAGATTGCCGTAGCGCTGTTCCAGCGTCGCGATCTGAAGACGCATCGCCGAGATCTGCGCCTCGTAGTTGATGCTGCCTTCGAGATAGACCTTCGCTTCATCGCTTGCATTGATCACGCCCGCCTGCCGCTGATACTCCGTCAGCGCCGCTTCCGCATGCTGCAGATCGGACTTCAGGCGCGGCTCTTCCGTTCTCAGGAATTCGAGCATCTTGCTCGCGTCGGCCTGCTTGCTCTCGACATGCTGACGCAGATAAGACTGCGCGAGCGCGTTCGCGATTTCGGCCGCTTTCTCGGGATTCTGATTTTCGAGCGAGATCTGGATGACGCCCGTCTGCTTGCCTTGCTCCGTCACGGTGATGCCCGACTGAAAGCTCGCGATGGCCGTGAGATCGTTCGCCCGCATCGCCTTGAAGCGCGTGCCGGCGCGCGCGACGAGCTTCGTCACGAGCAAGGACACGCCGTTGCCGTGCGCGCTCTCGCCCGCCCTGCCTTGCAGCAGCACACGCCCCTGGGAATCCGCGAGCGAATAGCGCGCGTCGCCGAGCGCGGTCAGGATGAGTTCCTTGCCTTCCCATTGCGGCTCGACATCGATCGAATCGATCTCGGCGATCTCGCCGCCCCACGCATACGACGACAGCCCGAACCACGGCTTCGCGGGCTGGCCCGGCGTCGCGAAGCGCGCGGCGAGGCTGCCGAGCACCGGCAGCGTCAGCGGTGCAATGGAGAAGTTGAGCCGGCATTGCGCGACCACGGGCGCGACCACGCCGCGGCTCTTGATGATCTCGATCTCCGCATCGGTCGGCAGCGCGCTCGATCCGGAGTTGATCGCCTGGCCCGTTTGCGTCTGGGTGAGCGCCTGAGACGTGTTGTCGTTGGTTTCGACGCGAACGTGCGCATCGGCGGAATACACCGGCTTCGCGATGTAGCAGTACACGGCCGCGGCCAGCACCACGAACGCGAAGACGCCGATGAGCCACCAGATATCGTCGATCACGGCCTGAATCAGGTTGCCGAGAACGACGTCCTCTTCATCCGGCTTCGGCAAATAGGGATGATCCTGCATGTTCACGATTCGATTCCCCTTAGCGCGTCAATTGCTTCATGTAGAAGAGCGTCTGCAAGGTCGGCAGCACCTGATTGATCAGGCGGTTGAACTGCACCGCGCCCGCCGTGCCCACGTAGACCACATCGAGCGGACGAAGCTGAAATTGCGTCGACAGCAACAGCGAATCCGGCTGCGACATGTCGAGGCGATAGATATCGGGGCGCTGCGGATTGCTGCGCACGCCGCGCACGACGTAGATCTGGCGCACGTTCGCGTCGGTGTCGAGCACGCCGCCGGCCTGCGTGAGCGCATCGGCGATCGACGCGCGGCCGCGCACCATGTTCACCGGCATCGGCGTCTTCACTTCGCCCATCACGAAGATGCGGCTGTCGTACCGGTCCGGGACGTTGAGGATGTCGCCCGCCTGCAGCATCACGTTCTGGCCGATCTCGCCGCGATCGAGGATGCCGTTCGCATCGAGCAAGTAGAGCTTGCCGTTGCGCGTGAGGCGCACGCGCTGCAGATCGGCTTCGGCGGTCGTGCCGCCCGAGCGCGTGATCGCATCGACGAGCGTGAGCGGCACGTCGCTCACCGCGAGCGGTCCGGGCTGCTTCACTTCGCCTGTCACCGCGATCTTCTGGCTGCGGTACGCGAGCACGCGCACGTCGAGCTGCGGATTCTTGATGTACGGCGCGAGCGCCGCCGCCATTTCATCGCGGATCTCGCTCGTCGTCTTGCCCGCGACGCGCATCCTGCCGATGAACGGAAAGAAGATCGTGCCGTTCGCGGACACGGTCTGCCCGTATGGATCGGCCTGGCCGGGCAGCGCCTGCGTATACGGCTGAGCAAGCGCGCCCGCGACGGTCTGCGTCGTGTTGCCGCCCGCCGAGAGCGTGCTGCCTTGCGGCGTCGTCAGCTCCGGGTGATCCCACAGCGTGACGCCGAGAATATCCTGCGGCGCGACGCGATAGACGTACTGCGCCTCGTCGGCGAAACGCGCGGGCGGCAACGGCTGCGCGGCCTCGGGCGTCGCCAGTTCCTGCGCGATGACATCGGCGGTGATGAGATGAACGGGGTATGTCGTCGCCGGCGTCGGGTCCTTGTCTTCGAGTCGCGAGGTGTCGAGAAAATTGCCGGGCGCAGTGCTGCACGCGGACAAGAGCGCCGACATAAAGAACGTCAGCAAAAGAACACGGGAAATCAGCATATTTTTTCGAGCCATCCGAGCACTAACCGTTCGATAAGTCCAAAGCTCTCGCGATACGCGGCCTCATGACCGCCATACGGGTCCGCCACTTCCGAGTCTTCCCATTTGCCCAGCAGATGCACCTTGCCGTGCGTCGTCGGCGCGAGGCGCGCGATGGCGTCGATCTGCTTGCGCTCGGGCACGAGGATCAGATCGGCCTCGCGCGCCATGCGCCGGTCGAGCCGCCGCGATCGATGCCCCGACGATTCGAGCCCTTGCTCCGCGAGCAGACGTTGCATCGTCGGGTCGATGTCGTCGCCCTCCTGCGCATAGAGGCCGGCCGAACGGAACTCGATCGGCCTCGCCCCGCGCCGCGCGAGATGCGCGCGAAACAGCAACTCCGCAGCCGGGCTCCGGCAGATGTTCGCGTGACAGACGATCAGAACGCTTCCGAACATGAGCGCCCTACGCGACGACGCCCGGCGCGACGTTCGCTGCGATCCGCCGCACGCCGCGCCCGATCGCGTGATATTCGATGCCCATTTCGTGCATCGTTTCCGGCTCGTAGAGATTGCGGCCATCGAAGATCACGGGCGTCTTCAGGCGACGCCTGATCGTGTCGAAGTCGGGGCTCTTGAAGAGCTTCCATTCGGTGACGATGACAAGCGCATCGGCGCCGTCGAGCGCCTCCTTGTGACTGGCCGCATACGAGAGCCGCGCGCGCGCTTCCGGCTGGCCTTGAAGATCGATGGCGAAGACGCGGCGCGCTTCGTCGACGGCGACCGGGTCATAGGCGACGACCTTCGCGCCGCGAGACAGCAAGGCGGCGGCGAGCACGCGGCTCGGCGCGTCGCGCATGTCGTCCGTGTTCGGCTTGAACGCGAGTCCCCACATCGCGAAGGTGCGGCCGGTGAGGTCGTCGCCGAAACGCTCGACGATCTTGCGCGTGAGCGTGTCCTTCTGCGCTTCGTTCACGTTCGACACGGCTTTGAGGATGCTCATGTCGTGGCCGAACGCCGAAGCGGTCTGGATCAGCGAGCGCACGTCCTTCGGAAAGCACGAGCCGCCATAACCGCAGCCCGCATAGAGAAAGTCATAGCCGATGCGCGGATCGGAACCGATGCCGCGCCGCACTGCTTCGATATCCGCGCCCACGCGATCGGCGAAATTCGCGAGCTCGTTCATGAACGAGATGCGCGTCGCGAGCATTGCGTTCGCGGCGTACTTCGTGAACTCGGCGGATTGCACGTCCATGTACAGCGTGCGCTCGTGATTGCGGTTGAACGGCGCATAGAGACGCTTCATGCGATCGCGCGCGCGCTCGCCGGGCACATCGTCGTCGCAGCCGATCACGATGCGGTCGGGGCGCGTGAAGTCCTCGATCGCCGCGCCTTCCTTCAGGAACTCGGGATTCGACACGACCGAGAACATGTGACTCACGCCGCGCGCGTCCAGCTCGCGCTGGATCGTTTCCTTGACGCGGCGCGCCGTGCCCACCGGCACCGTCGATTTATCGACGATCGTCCTGAAGCCGTTCATATAGCGGCCGATATCGCGCGCGGCGGCGAGCACGTATTGCAGATCGGCCGAGCCGTCTTCGTCCGACGGGGTGCCGACCGCGATGAACAGCATCTCGCCGTGCTCGACCGCGTCCCGCACGTTCGACGTGAACCCGAGCCGGCCGGCGTCGCGATTGCGGTCGATCACATCCTGCAAGCCCGGCTCGTGAATCGGAATGCCGCCGCTATCGAGTATGGCGATCTTGCGTTCGTCGACATCGAGGCACAGCACGTCGTTGCCGATATCCGCGAGGCATGCGCCCGTCACGAGTCCCACATAGCCGCTGCCGATGATCGTCAGTTTCATGATCCCACTCCCGGTGTTGTTTGCCTGTTCGTTTCAGTAAGCGTTCGCGCCGGCGAAGCCTTTCCACAGCGTCATCGCGACGATCTTCATGTCGAGACCGAAGGTCCAGTGCTGCATGTAGTAGAGATCGAGCTTCACGCGGCCGGACATCTTTTCGATGCGATCCGTCTCGCCGCGAAAGCCGTTGACTTGCGCCCAGCCGGTAATGCCCGGCTTGATGCGATAGCGATGCATGTAACCCTTGACGAGATCCTTGTAGATATCGTCGTGTTCGAGCGCATGCGGGCGCGGGCCGACCACCGACATCTCGCCCTTGAGCACGTTGATGAATTGCGGCAGCTCGTCGAGACTCGTGCGCCGCAGGAATGCGCCGACTTTCGTGACGCGCTTGTCGCCGCGGCGCGCCTGCGTGATGTGCCCCGCGACTTCCTGATGCACCTTCATCGAGCGGAATTTGTAGATCTCGAACTCGCGGCCATCGATGCCTTTTCTTTTTTGCCTGAAGAACACCGGCCCCGGCGATGAAAGCTTCACGCTCGCGGCGATCACCGCGAGCACCGGCGACATGCCGATGAGCACGCACGCGGCGAACACGCAATCGAACACGCGCTTGGGCAGCACCTTGATATCCGTGATCGGCGACGCGGCCAGATTGATGGCCGGCACGCCGAGCAGGTCGACTACCGCATGGCCGAAGAACGACAGGCTGCGCACATCGGGGATGAAGCGCACGTTGACGAAGTCGTCGCGAAACGCGTTGACGATGCGGTGAATCGTTTGCTCTTGCGAGATGGGCAACGCGAGCCACAGTTCGCGGATCCTGCGCCCGCGCACCTGCTCCGCGAGCCGGTCGAAGTCGCGTTCGATCGGCACGCCGGCGAGCGAATCGCCGTCCATCGCGCCCCGCTTCGCATCGAGATCGAATACGCACACGGGACTGAAGCCCGCATCGGACCGTCCGCGCATCTGTTCGATGAGAAAGTGCGCATAGGGCGCCGAGCCGATGATCGCAACCGTCTTCTGATTGAAGCCCTCGCGCCGCAGCAGCTTGAGCGTCGTATGAATCAGCGCCTTCGACACGATCAGCAATCCCACCGTGCATGCGGCCCAGTACATGAGCCACAGGCGCGACAGCGACTCCGAGCGGTGAATGCTGAAGGTGAGCAGTACGCCCGCGCTTTCGGCGAGCAGCCACGCGACGGTCACGCGCAGCAGCAGATCGTAGACCGGCTTGCCGCGCCACGATTGATAGATGCCGAACGACGGGAACGTCATGATCATCAGCACGCACGAGAAGGCGAGCATCGTCCCTTCGACATCGTCGAGCCATGCGAACGTATCCGCGTAAAGCGATGCGCCGAGCGATGCGCCCAACACCGCCATGGCTATGTCGATCACTCTCGATATCACGCTCAACATCGCATTCACCCCGTGAAGAAGAAAGCAAGACGATTCCTTTCGCTCACTGCATGGTGGTATGGAACTTGAATAAATATGTCGTTGCAACCGCGAAAATATGTCGCCTCGATCGGCCCGATTTATTTCTTATTTTTTTATCGATGGAGGGCTTTGCAGGCGCCATTGGACGAAGCATTTTTTAGCGCTTATTTCTTTTATCGATGCATTTGCGCCGTGCTAAAAATTGGCGAGTCCGCTTATGCGTTTCTTGCGCCAGGAGGCACTTCATGAATGCGTCAGACATCGCGCTTTCGAGCGCATCCGCAATCGCAGCCGAACCCGGCGTGCGGCTCGCCATTCAACCGGTCATTCTCGCGGGCGGCTCGGGCACCCGTCTTTGGCCGATGTCGCGCGAGCACTTTCCGAAGCAACTGATCGGCTTGATCGGCGAACAATCGTTGCTGCAGGCGACCGTCAACCGGCTCGATGGCTTATCCGCTTCGTCGCAGAGCGATCCGCGCATGCGCGACGCGATCGTCGTATGCAATGAAGAGCATCGCTTCACGACCGCCGAGCAGTTGCGGCAGCATGGACGGCGCGGGCGTCTCGTGCTCGAGCCGGTGCCGCGCAACACCGCGCCCGCGCTGACCGCCGCCGCGATGCATGCGTTGCGCGAAGGCGAGGACTGCGTGCTCGTGGTGATGCCCGCGGATCATGTCGTCACGGACAAGGACGCGTTTCATCGCGCGATTCGCGCCGGCGCACGATGCGCGGAAGAAGGCGCGATCGTCACGTTGAGCGTCGTGCCGTCGCATGCGGAAACGGGCTACGGCTACATCAAAACAGGCGCGCCGATGTTCGGACGCGGGACGTTCGAGCTCGAACGCTTCGTCGAGAAGCCGCATCTCGAACTGGCGCAGCAGTATCTCGGCTCGGGCGAATACGGATGGAACGCGGGCATCTTCATCGTGCGCGCATCGACGTGGATCGCGGCCATCGAACACTATCAGCCGGCGATTCATGCGGCATGTCTCGCGGCGTTCGAGCGCGGCATCGACGACGGCGAGTTCTTCCGTCTCGATCACGAAGCGTTCGCGTCGTCGCCGTCCGATTCGATCGATTATGCGGTGATGGAGCACCTCGCGGGCGAGCGCGCCGACGACCGGTTCGCGGGCGCGGTCGTGCCGCTCGATGCGGGCTGGTCCGATGTCGGCTCCTGGGATGCGATCTGGAACATCATGCCGAAGGACGATGCGTCGAACGTCGCGCGCGGGCGGGTGATGTTCGAGGGCGCATCGTCGACGTATGCGCATTCCGAAGGCCGGCTCATCGCGTGCGTGGGCACGGAGAATCTCATCGTCGTCGAAACGGTGGACGCGATTCTCGTCGCCGACAAATCGCGCGCGCAGGACGTGAAGGCGATCGTCGGGCGCATCAAGTCAGAGCGCGGCAGCGAAGCGGCGGATCATCGCAAGGTGCATCGGCCTTGGGGACACTACGATTCGGTCGATCAGGGCGATCGGTTCCAGGTGAAGCGCATCGTCGTGAAGCCGGGCGCGCGCCTGTCCTTGCAGATGCATCATCATCGCGCGGAGCACTGGATCGTCGTGCGCGGCACCGCGCTCGTCACGCGCGGCTCGGAGACGTTCATCCTCGCCGAGAACGAATCGACCTATATTCCGATCGGCGTGCAGCATCGCCTGGAAAATCCGGGCAAGATGCCGCTCGAGATCATCGAGGTGCAGTCGGGCACGTATCTCGGGGAAGACGATATCGTGAGGTTCGAGGATACCTACGGGCGCAGTTGATGATGCCGCGCTGAGCGCATCGCCTCCGCGGAGGCGATGCGCGTATGTCAGGTTCCCAGTTCCACCGCCACGGACGCTTCCGTGCATGCGTCGATGGCCGTCAAAACGACTTCGCCGCGGGTCGCCTGTGCGGCGATCCAGCGCTTCGCCCATTCGAGCGCATACGTGCGCGCTTCTTCCGCCGCCGCGAAGCGCGGCCCGATGAGTCCCGAGCGCTCGACGCGCTGCCCGTCCTTCACGATCTCCGCCCAGCCGCGAAACATGCTGCCCGACACCGGGCGCGCAATCGGATAGATGCTGTAGCCGCGCGCATCGCTGACGGGCGCGCAGGCGGGCTCGAACGGCAGCGGCGCTTCACAGGCGCGCACGGGACGCGGCAGGCGTACGCGCTCGGGCGCCGATGCACTGGCCTGCGCGACGTCGCGTGCTTCGGGCAGACGGCGCGGCGCGCTCGCGGCGCGATTGAACGGCGACGCATCCGGCGATTGCCACGATTCGGGGTTCTGCCAGAACACGCCCCTGAGCCGGTCGCAATCGTAGACCGGCGGCTGCGGGCGCGGCGGCGCTTCCGCCACGGGCTGACGCGGCACATAGGCGAACGAACGCCCGGCGGCCGCGAGCAGCTTGACCATTTCGATGAGCGTGCCGTTCATTTGCCATTCGACGAAGCGACGGCGGCAGGTCGGCACGGTCGGATAGTGACTCGGCAATCTCGACCATGTATCGCCCGTCGTGAGAATCCATAACACCGCATTGACGATGGTGCGCGGATGGGCTCTCGGACGGCCGCGGCGATGCTCGCGCACCTCGCTCTCGCCGATCAACGCTGAGACCATTACCCACTCTTCATTGCTGAGTTCGCTGAAAAACATTGCTTTGCTCCAGGCAGTCGACTTCGCTGCGGATATTGGACGGCGCGCTAACGAACATCAAACGGCAAGCCCGAACCCAAGGCTTTCTCGCACCCGACCCAGGGATCTCGAGGTACTCGCAAACGTTTGCTCAAACAACAAAATGGTGCATCAGGCTGTTTTGGAATCACCCGTGGTGCAGCAATCGACCCAAATCAGCGCACGATGCGCTGGTCTCGCTCTTGTATGAAGATATGTGCACGAAGCATACCATCACTATGGTTTGCCCGAATATGACAGGAACATAGATTTCGAGCGACACTTAGCAGTTTTCCCGCTAAGCGCCGCCGCTAGCGGGACAGCGCGCTCCGCCCCGCCTCGGCATTGCGCGCGAAGCGACGGTTCTTGAGCCGCAGGATCGGCTCTTCGATGAATCGCCACGATAACTTCGCGAGCGTCAAGGTCAGCAGAAACGATGCAATCACGCTCAATCCATGCGCCCACCATGGAATGCCGGACGCGCCGAACATCGCGATAACTTTTCCGCTTTTGGCGAGGTCCGGAATAAAGCCGTGGTAAAGATAAAAGCCATAACTGATTTTGCCGAGCGCGGCGAGCGGCGGCCATTCCAGCACCCGCATCAGCGGCCGGCTATCGCTGCATGCGATCGAGCACACGAGCGCCGCGATGCATACGCCATAGATCGTGTAGAGAATCGTGAAGCGCATCGGGTCCGCGATGTTCTCCCAGCCGGGCTCCCGGCTGCATAGCATCGCGATGCCTGCGGCAAGCGCGAGCGCGACGGGCAGCGGCTTCATGCAGCGCTTGAACGCTCCGCCCCGACGCAGCAGCGCGCCGCCGATTCCGCCCAGCGCCAGCAGCCAGAAGTTCGTGAGCGGATGCGTGTAAATGGCGATCGCGGACTCGTCCACCGCCTTCATCCACGCGAGCGCGACGATGCCGGTCACGAACAACGCGCCGCAAATACGCATATGCCATTTCGCGTTCACGGCGAGCAAAAGCGGCGCGAACACGAGATAGAACTGCTCTTCGATCGACAGACTCCACAGGTGCGAATAGCGTCCGGGCCAGTAATGCAGGACGTCGGCGATCCAGAAGTTCGACAGATACGCGAAATGAAACGGCATGCCGCCCGCGAGTTCCGGCCCGGCGAAACCGGCCGTCATTATCAGCGCGAGCGTAATCAGCAACAGGTAATAGATCGGGAAAATGCGCAGCGTGCGCCGGTAGAGAAAGCGCTTGAGTTCGGCGGAGAACGTACTTGCATCGGCGTCTATAGCACGCCGTTGTGTCGTCAGTATGTTCGTGATGAGAAAGCCGCTCAGCGCAAAGAATATCCATACGCCGAGATGTCCCAGGCCGCCGCTTTGCGCGAATGCCTTGTGATGGATAAAGACCAGCAGGACGGCGAGCGCGCGCAGGCCGTCGAATCCGCGAATTCTTTCGTTCATGATGCGCGTCGTCGATGCGGTGAGCGCCTTAGCGTAAAGCACAAGAAATTGAAAAAAACGCCGGGCGGATTTCTTTGATCCTTTCGGGCGTGGCTTTAGCGTGTCCGCTTGTGCGCCCGAAATATTTTCTAACAGGCCTGCTCTTTTTTTGCCGAATTTTTTAGCCGATGCTGAATGCCCGCTCTCCATCGAGACGACGTTCATGAAGCATCATGTGCAGGAATTGACCGGCTTGCGGTGCGTCGCCGTGACGATGGTCGTCATCGGGCACGCGCAACACATGATCGACGGCGGCTACACCGGATGGCTCGCGCCCTTGCGATGGATATCGGACGGGCGACTCGGCGTGCTCATTTTCTTCGTGCTGAGCGGCTATCTGATCACGAGCATTCTGAACGCCGAATGGAAAACGAGCGGCGCCATTCGCCTGCTGCCGTTCTATATCAAGCGCGCGCTGAGAATCTGGCCCGCGTTCCATACCTATCTCGCGATCGTCGCGATGTTATCGCTGGCCGGTCTCGTCGATATCGATTTTCGGCAGATCGCAATTGCCGCGCTGCATCTCTGGAACTACTCGGCGGTCGCCGGCATGGCCGCGCTCAACACGACGCATGCGGACGGCGCGTGGTATCTCGGTCATTTCTGGACGCTCGCGCTCGAAGAGCAGTTCTACTGGTTCTGGCCGCCCTTGCTGTTTCATATCGTCAGAACGGGCAGTCAACGCGCGCTCGTCGCGTTGATCGTGCTCGTGCCGCTCGTGAGAATCGCGACGTATTTCGCCGCGCCCAGCCTGCGCGGGCAATTGAGCATGATGCTGCACACCGGTATCGATCCGATTCTCGTCGGCTGCTACGTCGCGTTGAACAAGGATGCGCTCGCGGCCCGCATCGCCGCGCTGCCGTGGGGCGCGTTCATACCGTCGACGATCGTCCTGCTGCTGCTCTTCGCGATGCCGCCGTTGCAAGCCAGACTCGGCGGACTCTGGCTCGCCACCTACGGCACGACGATCGAAGCGGCGATGGTCGGCTTCGTCATCGTGCTGCTGGTGTCGCGAAAGGACTTCTGGTTCTCGCGACTCTTGCGCACCGCGCCGTTCGTATACGTCGGCACGATATCGTTCAGCCTCTATCTCTGGCAGCAGTTGTTCAGCAACGTGCATTCGCCGGTGGCGTTTCGCTTTCCGCTTTGCGTGATGGGCGCGCTGCTGGCCGCGACGGCAAGCTATTGCCTGATCGAAACGCCGTTCCTGCGCATCAAGGATCGCTTCGGCATGCGCCGCCGCCCGGCCATCAACGCGTCGACGGACGCAACGCCGACGCCCTATTCCCGCGGCCCGTAATCCAGCTTCGGATACCAGTCCGTGCCGCGTCCTTCCGGCGTCATGTCGAGCACGGTCCATAGCGGCATGAGATCCGGCGCGCCGCGCGGGTCTTCGCCCGGATCGGCGGTGGCGAAATCCATCTCGCCGCTCCAGAAATGGCGAATCACGCCATCGCGCCGTGTGAACACGTTCAGCGCGGGTTCGTCGCCGCCCTCCTTCGATATCGCGTGATAGTCGCGGCTGAAATCGCCGTTGGTATCGGAGAAGAGTCTGAGGTCGCGCCAGCCGCGCTCTTTCCTGAACGCGACGAGTTTCGCGAGCGGCGAACGCGCGATCACCGCGAGCGCCACACGCTGGTCGATGTCGCGCGCCTCGCCTTCCCATGCGGACAACAGCGACGTGCACATCGGACACGGCCGCTCGCGCTGCGGCCCGAACATGTAGCTATAGGTGACGAGCGTGTCCTTGTCGCCGAAAAGCCCCGCGAAATCGACCGCGCCGCGTTCGCCTTCGAATCGATAGTCGCCTTTCGCTTCTCCGCCCGGCGGCAACGCCCGACGCATTTGCGCGACGCGCTCGATATGCCGGCGCAATTCGATTTCTTCGGCCAGCAACGCGGTGCGGGCCCGACGGTACTCGGCGCTCTCGTTGGGAAACCTCATCGTCGCGCGCCGCGCGAGTTCATCGGCGGGAACGTAGCTCGTGGTCGTGCTCATATCCGATCTCCTTTGGCTGTGGGCATTTCAATCGCGATCCGGCGCGCCGAGCGGAAAGAGCCGCCGATGCGGCCGCGCCTCGTCGACCGCGCGTGCGAACGACGGCCGCGCGAGCAGACGCTTGCGATACGCGATCACGTTCGGATACGCGTCGCCGATGCGATGACACCAGTCGGCGTAAAACAGGAACGGGGCGGCGCCGCAATCGGCGAGGCTGAAGGCGTCGCCCGCCGCCCATCTGCGCGTCGCCATCTTGCGATCGAGAAACGCGTAGGACGTGTCGAGCATCGCGCGGGCATCGGCGACGCCGCGCGCATCGCGCTCCGTCGGATCTCGCATTGCGTCGAAGACGATCTTCTGCTGCGGCGTGGACACGTAGTTGTCGAAGAAACGATCCATCCAGCGCGTTTCAAGCGCGGCACGCGGATCGTCGGGAATCAGGCGCACCGGGCCGGGATGATAGAGCCCCAGATGTTCGATGATCACCGTCGATTCGATCACCGGCCGGCCGTCGTCGACGAGTACGGGAAAGCGCCTCATCGGCCAGATTTCGGTGAGTTCAGCCATCGATTGCGGCGTTTCGGGCGTGAGCGCGCGCCATTCGAAGGGCGTGCCGTTCTCATACAGCGCGATCAGAACCTTCTGACAATAAGAGGAAAACGGGTGTGCGTAGAGTTGCAAGCTCATCTGACAGCCTCCGGGTCGTCCAGCGAATTCGGAACGCGGCGCGATCGTCGTGCGATGTTTGCAGCGCCGCTTATTTGCACGACGATCGAAGAGCCTGCCGATCGACAATCAATCGATAAATTTTGTATTGCGGCGCAGCGTGAAGGCTGCCGATTTGCTACCTTGCGCGCTCGAGGGTGTGCCGCGGGTACGGCCGCCATACACATTGTCCGCCGAGGCCGGCCGAATAGAATGAAGCGCGAAGACCAAATCAGGATGATCGTCGCAGACGATCGCCCCGTCGTTCTGTATGGAGTGCAAGGCTGGTTCGAAGCGCACGAGCGGTTTCGGGTGACGGCGTGTGTCAAAAGCGCCGATCAATTGCTCGCGAGGCTGAAGGCCGCACGCTACGACGTGATCGTACTGGGCGGCAGCATGCAAGGTTCGCGTACCGATGACTTCGCGCTTCTGCGCGAATTGCGCGGGGCGCTTCCGGATACGCCTGTCGTCGTCTTCACCAATGCAACCGATGCCCGCACGTTCGCCGACCTGCAACGCGCGGGCGCGGCGGGCCTCGTGAGCACGCGCGAAGAAGCGCGTACGTTCGAGCGCGTGTGCGAGCGGGTGATCTCCGGCGCGACGCAGATCGTCTCCCCGCGCATCGCGGCTTATTGCGACGCCGCCGCGGCCTCGTTCGACGCCGCCCCGGTGTATTACGGCGTGCACATGAGCGTCAGGCGGTTCACCGCACGGGTTTGACCACGGTGGAATCGACGACCGATCCTTTGGCGAACTCGATATGATTCTTCGTCTTCGGAAATGCGACGTCGCGCCCATCCTCGAATCCCTTCTCGTAGGCGCGCTGATCGAGCGATTTGAAAAGTGGCTCGAGTTCATCGACGTGAGTGCGGATCAGTTCCATGAGCGGCGTTACGACTGCGGCGCTCTCCTCCATGCTCTTTGCACCGCTGACGACCTGCACCATGGCGCGCAGTATTCTTGCGCGCTGCGTGCAGTAGTCGCTCAACGGCATCGAATAGGTGACGACTGCATGACCTTTCTCATTGAATGAAACGTTCATCTTGGATTCCATTGCCTGCCTCCGTCCGAAAGTGTGGGAATCCAACTCTAGGAGCGCCGGCCCGGTGCGGGCCACTAGATAATTCCGATTCAGGTTTCGTTACGCACTTTCATGCTGGCGACATCTGCCTGTGAAATGCTTATCGGTTTATTTCCGGAAATGGCATTTCCCTTGAACCGATGAGCGTCGATTTCGCCTTGCGTCTGTTCGCCGCCTTCGCCTGCGGCGTCGCCATTGGTCTCGAGCGGCAGTTGCGCCAGCGCACGGCGGGTCTGCGCACGATCACGCTCGTCGCGAGCGGCGCGTGCCTCTTCGTCACGCTCGGCATGCTGACGGGCAACGGCGCCGCGGGCGTCACGCAGATCGCCGCGTATGTCGTGTCGGGCGTGGGCTTTCTCGGCGGCGGCGTGATCATGCGCGACAAGGGTTCGATCCAGGGCATCAACACGGCGGCGACGCTATGGTGCTCGGCGGCCGTCGGCGTGCTGTGCGGCACCGGCCATTACGGCCCGGCGATCGCGGGCACGGGTGTCGTGCTCGCGACCAACACGCTCCTGCGCGAGGTAAGCCGACTGATCAACGCGACGCCGGTATCGAGCGCGGACATCGTGCGCGAGTACGTGCTGACCGTGATCGGCAGGCAGGAGGACGAGATTCACATCCGCACGCTGCTTTCAAACGCGATGGACGCGCAGCCGCTGTCGTTCCAGAGCCTAACGAGCGAGGACGTCGACGGCGAACCGCCACGCATCAAGGTGACGGCGACCGTGCGCATGCATCCGAAAGACCAGGCGAAGCTCGAACGCATGGCGAGCCGCATGAGCATGGAGCGCGGCGTGTCGAGCATCAGCTGGGCGGGCAAGGATGTGGAAACGGCGCCGGAGTAAGACTCATGGCGCGGCGCGCTGGCCCATGCGCTCGCGCAGCGCCCCGCAGTGCCCGATCAGATTGCTTCGCGTGGCCACGAAACCCTTCAACGGCGTATCGATGTCATAGAACCAGATGTTCGCGACGAACCCGTACAACGCGGCATCGGTGCTAACAGGCGCGTCGCCGAACATGAACGGGCCGTCGCCTAGCAGGTTCGCGATCGCCTGAAGGCTCGCGATGCCGCGCGCGTAGGCGGCGTCCGGTTCGTATCGGCCGATGCCCTGATAGCGATAGCGCTCGAAGTTGTACTTGCGCGCGCCTTCCAGCGCCTCGGCGCCGATATCCGGATGCTGCGCGAGCAGCGCGTCGCGGAATTGCGGCCAGTACCGGTCGTCGCGCCAGCGCGAGTAGGACATCACCCAGTAGAGATCGTCGAGCGTGCGGCGGATCAGCAGATCGAGATCGCGCTGCGGCGCGCTCAGCGCGTCGTCAAGCGTGAGCGCGTGCCGGGCCTTCAGATGCGCGATGATCGCATCGCTGTCGCCGATGGTTTCATCGCCGTCGACGAGATACGGAAGCTGGCCGCGCGGCGCGGCGCTCGTATCGAGCACATGACGATGCTCGAACGGCAGACCCGAGAGCTTCAGAAACGCGAAGACCTTCAGTCCGAACGGATTGTTGTCTTCGAGGCCGAACAACTGAGGATACGAGTAGAGCGTGATCATCGATGTCTCCGGGCGTCGCCCTGCAAGGACGCGCCAAGTTCGCTACGATTCCCGATTGGCCTTGCATCTTCCCATCACGCGGCGCCCTCGTTCCGGCGCGCGCCGCCACACACGAAAAATACTATGCCCACGCCGCCTCATGCCATCGGTTTCACACTCGATCCGCTCGATCGCGTATCGGAAAAGCGCGACGATGACGGCTTCGTTGCCGGCCTGCGCGACGATCCGTCCACGCGCTTTCTGCTGTTCGTGAACAACGTGCCGCTGTTCAAGCGCGCCAGCGGACACGATCCGCTGTTCGGCGCGCAGGAAGCCGCGGCGCTCGGCGCGCCCTTGCAGGCTGTTTTTCTCGGCCGCGATGCGGACCGGCGCGCGCTCTTCGCCGCCTCGTTCGACGACGGCGCGCAAAGCCTTCCCGAAGTCGAGGCCGTCGAGTTGCGCCCGATCGCGATGCAGGGTCTCGTGACGCCGCCGCTCGTCAGCGCGCTGGGCGAAGCGCGTTCGATGCTCGACTGGCATCGCCGTCATCGCTTCTGCGCGAACTGCGGCCAGCCGACCGATTCCGCGGGCGCGGGCTGGCGGCGCATCTGTCCGAATTGCAAGGCGCAGCATTTTCCGCGCGTGGATCCGGTCGTCATCATGCTCGTCACCGACGGCGAGCGCTGTCTGCTCGGCCGTCAGCCGCAATTCCTGCCGGGCATGTATTCGGCGCTCGCGGGCTTTGTCGAGCCGGGAGAGACGTTCGAGCACGCAGTGTATCGCGAGGTGCTGGAGGAAGCCGGCATCCGCTGCACGGACGTGCGCTATTACGCTTCGCAGCCGTGGCCGTTTCCGTCGTCGCTGATGATCGGCTGCTTCGCGCGCGCGGCTTCTACCGACCTCACCGTCGACGAGAACGAGCTCGAAGACGCGCGGTGGTTCACGCGCAAGGACGTCGGCGCGATGCTCGACGGCACGCACGAACAGGGGCTCTCCGCGCCGAAGCCGTTCGCGATCGCGCATCATCTGCTGAAGGCGTTCGCGACGGGCGAACTGGACTGAACGGCAGTTTCGCGGCGCGGGTCCGGCAATCGGTGGAGAATCCGAAGCTGTACCGCGCTGACGCGCGACTGATGCATTCCTCAGACACGGGGTGAACCACATGAACACGAAAGGCGGCGTCCATATCTGGTTGATCCGTCATGGCGAAACCGAATGGAGCAAGTCCGGCCAGCACACCGGCACGACGGACATTGCGCTCACCGACGAAGGACGCAGGCAAGCGGCGGCGCTCGCGCCGGTACTCGCGTCTCAGTCGTTCGATCTCGTGTTGACGAGTCCCATGGGCCGCGCGATCGAAACGTGCCGGCTGGCGGGTCTGGGCAATCGCGCGGAGGTCGAGCCCGAACTGCATGAGTGGAATTACGGCATTTACGAAGGGCGCAAGACGGCGGATATCCGCGTGGACGTGCCGGACTGGTCGGTGTGGACATCGCCGATTCCGGAAGGCGAGAGTGTCGTCGATGTCGGCAGGCGGGCGCAGAGGCTCATCGACAAGCTGCTTGCCACGAATGCGATGAACATCGCGCTCTTTTCGCATGCGCATTTTTCGCGCGTGTTCGGGGCGCAATGGGCGACGGGGTCGCCGGCGTTCGGTGCGCATCTCGCGATGGATACCGCGGCGATGAGTGTGCTCGGGTTCGAGCGCGATACGCGCGCGATCGTAAAGTGGAATCTATTGCCTTGATCAGGGGGGTTCTATGGGTTGTTTTTCGCCGGATCCCGTATTCGTGTCGGTCTATTGGCACTGCCCCTGTGCGGGGCGGCAGTCACTTTCTTTGCTGCTGCAAAGAAAGTAACCAAAGAAAGCAGCTTCTCCCATCCAAAGTACTTCACACCGGCCCCGGCACAGGCGATTGGCCTAATGGTCCGCCTGTAGCGAGTGCCCCCAAAACCGAACCGGGCTTGGCTCGCGCACGATCCGACAAGCTAGTAATTCGAGGGCACCGGTTCAGCACAAAACTGCACCGGCACAGCGCTACGCGCTGTCGCCGGGTCCACAAGGGAAACCAGCGGGCTGCGCATGCAGTGAGATGGAAGCGTTAGCAAAGAAGCACACGCAGACCCGATGGACCCATCGGCCGCGAAGCGGGCCGGAGCAGTCTTGTGCTGTACCGATTGGTCGTGTGGTGCGATGAGACGGACCGTGCGCGATCCAAGCGGTGTTCTGCTTGTGAGGGCACTTGCTACGGGCGGGCCATTAGGCCAATCGCCTGTGCCGGGGCCGGTGTGAGGTACTTTGGATGGGGATAGCTGCTTTCTTTGGTTACTTTCTTTGCAGCAGCAAAGAAAGTGACTGCCGCCCCGCACAGGGGCAGTGCCAATAAACCGACGCGACCACGGGATCCGGCGAAAAACCAAAAAATCCCCAAAGCCACCGCTCAAGAAGCCCCCAACCGCCCCCGCGCCGCGCGCCACTCAGCATAAGCAGAAAGCGTCGCAGCATCCGGCGGATACGTCCCCCGCAACACCGCTCCTTCTTCCACCCGCTCCGTCAAAAACGCCTCCATAACCTCCTGCTCGGTCGCATCGCGCGCGACCTCCGCCGCCATATAGCGCGGCACGATCACAACGCCATCCACATCGCCGACGACGATATCCCCCGGATAAACCGCCACGCCGCCACACGCGATCGGCACATTCATATCGACCGCATGATGCTTAGCGAGATTGAGCGGCGCGCTCGCACCCGCGCAAAAAAGCGGCAAGCCGATATCCCCGATCGTGCCCGAATCGCGCACGCATCCGTCCGACACCATGCCCGCCACGCCACGCATCTTGAGACGCATCGTGAGAATCGATCCCGTCGATGCGACGCCGCGTTCGCCACGGCAATCCTGCACGAGCACGCTGCCCGGCGGCGCAGTCTCGATGGCCTTGCGCTGCGGATGATCCGGATCCTGAAACACGCCGACGTGATCGATATCCTCACGCGCCGGAATATTGCGCAGCGTGAACGCCGGACCGACCATGTTCGCCCCGCCCCGCGCAGGCTTCACCAGCGGCGCGACGCCTTGCAGAAACACGTTGCGCAGCCCGCGCTTGAAGAGTTGCGTGGTGAGCGTCGCAGTGCTCACGTGGCGCAGCAGCTCGATCGTTTCGTCAGAAATTTCGATGTCCTGGCTCGTCATGTTGATGCGGTTCTCAGTGAATGTCCGGTTCGCCGCCCGTCGCGGCTTTCTCTTCGAGGAAATCGAAGTCGCAGCCCTTGTCCGCCTGCGTCACATGCAATTGATGCATCACGCCGAAGCCCCGCTCGAACGGCCGCTTCGGCGCCTGCCACGCCGCCTTGCGCGCGGCGAGCTCCTCATCGCCGACATCGAGATGCAGGCGGCGTGCAGGCACATCCAGCTCGATGATGTCGCCGTCCCTCACGAGCGCGAGCGGCCCGCCGACGAACGATTCGGGCGCCACATGCAGCACGCACGCGCCGTAGCTCGTCCCGCTCATGCGGGCGTCGGAAATCCGGACCATGTCGCGCACGCCCTGTTTCAGCAGCTTTTGCGGAATCAGCAACTGGCCCCACTCGGGCATGCCCGGCGCGCCGACCGGACCCGCATGCTGCAGCACGATCACCGAGTTCGCGGTGACATCGAGCGCTTCGTCGTCGATGCGCGCGGCCATGTCGGCATAGTCCCTGAACACGACCGCCGGCCCGCGATGCTTCAGCAAGTGCGCTTCCATCGCCGCCGGCTTGATGACGGCTCCGTCCGGCGCGAGATTGCCGGTCAGCACAGCCAGGCCGTCGTTCGGCACCAGGGGATTGTCGCGCCGGCGAATCACATCGTCGTTGAAAATCTCCGCACCCGCGATGTTCTCGCCGAGCGTCGCACCGTTGACGGTTAGTCGCGAGCGGTCGATCAGCTCGCCGAGCTCCGCGAGCAGCGCGCGCAGGCCGCCCGCATAGAAGAAGTCCTCCATCAGGTACTTGCCGGCGGGCCGAATGTTGCCGATCACCGGCGTCACGCGCGCGAGCTCGTCGAAGCGCGCGGTCGTGAGCGCAACGCCAGCCCGGCGCGCGACCGCCACGAGATGCACGATCGCGTTGGTCGAGCCGGACAGCGCGAGCACGGTCGTCACGGCGTTATCGAAGGATTTCGGCGTGAGGATGTCGGACGGCTTCAGGTCCGTCCACACCATCTCGACGATGCGCTGCCCCGTCAGCGACGCGTACTGCGCATGCCGCGAATCCACCGCTGGAATCGACGCGAAGCCCGGCAGCGTCATGCCCAGCGCTTCGGCGGCGCTCGTCATCGTCGATGCGGTGCCCATCGTCATGCAATGGCCCGGCGAGCGCGCGATGCCGCTTTCCACGCCCTTCCATTCGTCCTCGGTGATCTTGCCCGCGCGCAACTCCGCCCAATACTTCCACGTGTCCGAGCCGCTGCCGAGCGTGCGGCCGTTCCAGTCGCCGCGCAGCATCGGGCCGGCGGGAAGATAGATCGCGGGCAGATTCATGCTGATCGCGCCCATCAAAAGCGCCGGCGTGGTCTTGTCGCAGCCGCCCATCAGCACGCAGCCGTCGAACGGATACGAGCGCAGCACTTCCTCGACTTCCATCGCGAGGAAATTGCGGTAGAGCATGGTCGTCGGCTTTTGAAACGGCTCGGCGAGCGTCATCACCGGCATCTCGACGGGAAAGCCGCCCGCCTGCCAGACCCCGCGCTTCACTTCCTCGACCCGCTGCCTGAAATGCGTGTGGCACGAGTTGATCTCGCTCCACGTGTTGATCACGGCGATGACCGGCTTGCCCATGTAATCGGACGGGTGATAGCCCATCTGCGCCGTGCGCGAACGATGGCCGAACGAACGCAGATCGTTCACGCCGTACCAGCGGTGGCTGCGCAGTTCTTCCGGCTTCCTGCGATTCGAAGTCAAGCAGCGTCTCCTTGATGATAGCGTTATCATTCGATCGCGAAAAATGGTAGCGCCGCCATTCGGGAGCGTCGCTCGGGGTTTCTCCGGGGAACGCGCTACTTGATGCTGAGCTGAATCGACGCGATCAGTTCGGACAGGCCCAGCCACAGAATCTGCACGCCAATGCAGAAGATGATGAAGGCGAAGAGGCGCATCGCGACCTGCGTGCCGACCGCCCCGAGAAGGCGCTCCAGATGCCCGGCGAAACGCACGCACAGATAAATGCTCGCGCACAGGATCAGGAGTCCGATGCCCACGCCGGCGAGATGCACCGGCTGCAAGCCGTGACGCGGCGATCCCGTGCCGAGCGCGATGGCGACCGCGATCGCGCCCGGCCCGACCGTGATCGGCAAGGTCAGCGGATAGAACGCCTTCGCGCGCAGCGACGCGCCGCCGCGCGGTTTCGGCGCGGATTCCGCGCCGTCGTCATCGTCGGGGGTCTGGAGCAGGGTCCAGCCCGCCATCGCCACGACGAGACCGCCCGCCACGCGCAGCACCGGAATCGAGATGCCGAAGAACGACAGCACGTAAGCGCCGATCGACAGCGACGCCAGCAGGATCACGAAACTATTGATGCAGATGCGCCGCGCGAGCTCGGCGCGGTCGGCGTCGCCGATATGCGGCAGCATGCTCAGCACGACGAGCGCCGTCGCGGGCGGATTGATGATCGGGAACAATCCGGCGACGATCACGAGAACCGTCTTGGCGAATTCGTTGAGCATGCGCGTCGTTGTCCGTTCGTCGTAGGCGTGCTGCAAGCCCGGACATTGTGCACGCTAAGTGCAGGCGCGTGCGCGCGATTTCACTCAGACGAATGGCGCCGTGAGAATCAGCGCGCATTCGGTGAGAAAAGACCCGAGACCGACGCCGATCAGCACGCGCGCGATGATCGTCCACACACGACGATCGACATTGCCCGAGCAGCGCCAGGCGAGCGCGCACCACAGCAGATACAACGCCGAGCAAAGGGCGAATACGCCCAGCATGCCGGGCCAGAACCAGACGGTGATCAACAGGAATGTTTCGGGAGCGACGCCGCTCGCCCAGAGGTCTAGGTAGACGAACCACCATGCGAAGTGGATCGGCACGCCCAGCAACCACCAGATCTTCCAGAAGCGTTCTTCTCCACGCCAGGCCTTGCGCAACATGCGTCGTCATGCAATGGAAAGAGGCCCGCATTTTACTCCACGCGTGGCCCGGCCTTCGGCCCGCTCAGGCCGACAGGCTGCGGCGCTTCGCCTCCATGCGCGTGATGAGCCGTTGCAGCACGTTCTCCGCCGCACCCGAGAGCCGCACGAAGCGAAAGCCGACGACATAGCGCACGTCGCCGCGCGGCGTGGTCACCGTGCGTGGCGACACGAGTTCGAGATCGACGGGCAACGCCGCACCCGGACCGAGATGGAGCACGACATCCTCGAACAGGGTGCCGAGCGCCGTTTCCGCGAGACGCGGCGTGTCCATGCGCAGCGCGATGCCGCCGAGCGACAGGTCGTGCACCTCGTAGCGGAACGACTCGCCGTCGACGAATGCGCCTTGCGCATGGAAGGGCTCGAGAATCGGCGCCGGCACGCGAAAATATTCGCGGCGCTGAAACTGATAGAGCTTCCCGGGAAAGGAAACTTCGAACGCCTGCCGTCCTTCGTGAGTCACTGCGTGCGCTGCGAGCGTGGTGAATTCGACGCGCACGCCCTCCGGCGCGCCCTTGAAATACAACTGACGCGCCTCGAGCAATGCGCGGTTGTCCGACTCGACGCCGCCCCAGTCGAACACGATGCGCGCCTCGCGCACGTCGACTTCCAGCAATTGCGTGACGATCTGCCCGTGCCCGCTCGTCACCGTCAGCATGTCGCGGCGCTGCACGAGATGGCGCAGAACGATCGCTATTTCAGATGGCGTGTGTCGCGCAAAGCGCTCATGGTCTTCCGCGAATTTTTCGATATCGGCTGCGTGCGGCAATGGTTCGGCGAGCATGGTGGTCCAATCTGGTTCAGTTTGGGACAGCGAGCGACGACTACCCGGTTTCGCTTATGTTGCCCGAAGCGAAACGACTTCAGTACGTCGGTAACGACTAGGTTTTCCCGGCAATTCAGCGTTTTGCAGAGCAGCAAACGCCTTTGTCTTACGTATCACTTTCGAAAAGGGGAAGGCCGGGCGTCCATGCCCGGCCTTCCCGTTGCTTCTTGCGCGGCGACGATTTCGTCAGGCGAGCGCGTCGAGCTCGCTCACGAGCGCTCGGCGGCGCATCGGCGCGAGCGCCGCGCCGATGCGTTCGACCTGCGCCTCGCTGATCAGGCTCGTCAGAATCTCGCCGAAGCGCGGCTCGTCGACGCCCGAGATGATGTACTGCCAACGATACGCATCGACCAGCCCCGCGTGCACACGCGCTTCTTCGTCGCCGGTCAGCGCGCGGTCGAGTTGCGTGGCGAAGTAATGCGCATCGGCGGCGGCCTGCGCCTGCATCATGCCGTCGATGGCCGCGACCAGCTCGATCAGATCGCCGATCGCGGCATCGCGCGCGTCATCGTCGAGTCGCGCATCCTCGCGCATCCATTCCAGTTCGTCGATGATCGCGTGCTGCGACTCCTCTTTCCAGTGAAACAGGAAGATGTCCTTGAACAGCGGCGACAGGCTGGCGTCGCTCTCCATGCTTTGCCGGTAATGCACCTGCGTGACGATCTCGACGCAACACGTCAGCGCCAGAATCGACCAGGTGGACTTGCCGAGCACGAAGGCGGCGACCTCGTCGGCTTGCGCAATGAAGCGATAGCCGGGCGGCAGCGCCTGCGCCGCGAGCGCTTCGACGCGGCGAAACAGCTCCTGATGCTTCAGCTCTTCGTCGGTGAAACGGACGATCGCTTCGAGCGCGGTCTGGTCGCCGAGCGCGTGATCGCGGCCGACCTCCAGCATCTTTGCGCCGACGAATCGCTCGATCATGCCGAACATATTGGCGTAAGTGCGCCCCTGAATCTGCGACATCAGGCGGCGCTCGCGCGCGTCCAGAAATGGCAGGCGGTTCACTTCGGAGAGCCCGTCGGGCATGAACTTGTGCGCGGGATCGAAGTGACGACCGCGCAATACGTCGCGATCGATATCCCAGCGGATGCGGCGCGACACCTCAATGCACTTCGCGTAACGTTGCTGCGGGCTGATCTTCGTGGACCTGGACTCGTGCTGAACGGCATTCATGTGCTGACTCCGGAACGACTCTGCGTCGATGACTGCGATGGGCGGGCGCCGGAAATTCGGCGCGCGGCGTCGAACAGGTCGGCGTAAGGTCATGCGTCGCGTCACCGTTCTGCGAATCATTCTCGGGAGAGCCGCGCCTTCGCACATGAGGCGCATGTCCCGGTCGCGAGCCGGGACGCTGGAATTTGGCGGCCGGAAAGGGGGACTCGTGTCCCGAAGCGCTCAGATGGCGGGCGCGTCGAAGCCCGCGCGGCGCGCAAGCACGATCGCCTGCGCGCGATTTTCCACTTCGAGCTTCGCGAAGATGCTGGTGATGTGGTTGCGCACCGTCTTCTCGCTCAGCGCGAGGCGCGCGGCGATCTGCGCATTGTCGCGTCCGCCCGCGAGCAATTCGACGATATCGCGCTCACGCGGCGTCAGCGCGGAGAACGCCGGATCGGTCACCTGCGCCGATGGCAGGAACGCCCGCACTTCCTCGCGCCAGCGCTGCCACGCGGCGTCGAATTCGAGCGTGAGATGGTTTTCGCTTTCGAGCGGCACGAAGCGCGCGCCGGGAATCTGCCCCGCCAGCAGGCGGCTTTCGTCGAACGGCACGCGTGCATCGCCGCTCGCGTGCAGCACGAGCGTCGGGCATTGCACGCGCGGCAGCAGGTCGACCACGTCGATATCGTTGAACACGCGCATGATGCGCGCGGCGTTGCGCGGCGTCGTCGTCAGGCGTTCGAGCTCGTTGAACCAGTGATGCTGCTCCGGCGTGCCGCCGGGAATGAATTGCGTCGTGAAGAACTGGCGAAACGCCGGATTGTGCTTGCCCCAGCCGAGTTCCGCGAGCTTCACGAGCATTTCGGCTTCCTCGTGCAGCGCCGGATCGCACGAGCGTTTCAAGCGGCCGCGCGCGTAGCCGCCGTGCAGCACGAGATGCGTGACGCGCTCCGGATGCGCGACCGCATACGCGATGGCAATCGACGCGCCCTGCGAAATCCCGAGCAGCGGAAAGCGCTCGAGGCCGCTCGCCGCCACGACGGTTTCGAGATCGCGCAGCCAGGCGTCGAAGGAAATCTCGCTGACGTCGCGGTCGGAGAGCCCGCAGCCGCGCTGATCGTAGCGGATCAGCGTGTGGCGGCTGCACAGCTCGAGCATCAGATGGCTCCAGACCGGACTCGTGAAGTCGAGCTCCAGATGACTCATCCAGTTCGCCGCCTTGATGAGCGGCGGCCCGGCGCCGCACGTCGCGTACGCGATGCGCACGCCGTCGCTCGCGGTGCAAAGGCGGATCTGCTGCCGTGGCGTGGACGGGCGCGGCACCATCGGAGTGAAATGTAAGTATGGACTACGTACAAAGTCGATGCACGCGCAAACGCCCCGCGCGGCTCTCCATGCTCGCGCGTAATGGATTAGAAAGTCAAGGACGGCGCGCGCCGCGCGTCTGGCTCGCCAGGTCGCCGTGATGCATCGCGAGCGCACGCAGCGACGGCCACATATGCAGGTAATGCACCATGAAACTGTCGTGGGACTGAAGCTGATACGGCGTGTTGATCGTTGTGCAGTCGAGGAGATCGCGGTCTTCGGCCAGGCCGTGCCGCTGCAGCACCCTGATGAACACGTCCTGATCGCCGCCGCTCGCATACGTCGACGATTTATCCGCGATTGCGCCGATGCCCTGCTCGATCTCCGTCAGCACGTCGCGATTGCGCTGCGTGTGGCGAAAGCCCATGATGCCCGAGTTGAATTGCCAGCTCACGTCCATCGCGATCACGCGGTCGCGGTTCGTCAATAGCGGTTCGAGCGGCCGGGACTGATCGACGACCAGCACGTCCGCATCGATCCAGAAAGTCCATTCGTGCTCAGGCAGGTGGCGCAGCAACACCCACGGCTTGATCCAGTTGCCGCTCGCGCCCGGTCCCGCTTCCGGCGGCACGTCGCGATAGAGATGCAGCGCATAGCCGTGCCGCTCGCAATAGCGGCGCAGATTGCCTTCGGCGATAGCGCCGTACTCGCGGATATTCGGCGTATAGAGCATCGCGAGCGCGATCGGCGCATGACGGTTCAGCACTTCGTAGCGCGCGTCGCCGGCGGTCGGCGTCGGCACGTCGAGATACGGCAGGCCACGCTGCTGATGATCGTTGATGTGCTCGGCGAGCAGATCGCGCAGATCGGCGAACACCGGCTGGTTTTTCGGCGCGTCGGGCATATCGGCGAGCGCGAGCGCGAACGCAGGCCATTCGGTCCAAATCGGATGCACGTGCAAGGCGGCGAGCACGACAGGCACATATCCTTCGACCATCACATTGAACGGCAGCGGTTCGAGCGCGCCCAGCAACGCTGATTCGTCCGCGAGCGCACGGCCGAACTTCGCCCCGCTGCACAGACGTTCCACGCGCTCCCGCGCGGCCTGCGTGTTGCGCCAGAGCTGAAACGCCGCCATCACGTCGGTGCGTTCGCCGCCGCGGTACGAGACGATCCAGTCGCGGCTCTCGTCTTGCATGAACGTTTCGCACGGCACGTCGCGCAGCAGCAGGCAATCCTGCGTCAGCAGCAAGACGAGATCGCCCTCGGCGCAACCCCGCAGCTTTCGCAACAGCACCTGATACTTCGTCAGCAAGCGCAGATGCGGCCAGCCGAGCCTGCTGGTATCGACATATTCGTGCGCGTAGGCACGACGCGCGCAATAGCGGCGATGATTTTCGAATGACGCGCGAGCGGTATGGTCAGCGAAAAAACTGATGACGTGGGTCGTCATGGCGATGCTCCTGTGGGCCGCGTGTCGGCGATTTTCTATCCGCCGTCGGCGCGCCAGCAAGCGCAAGGACAGTTTGTTTCATCCGGCACGGCGTTGCCCGCGATCGTTTCACGGCACGACGGCCGCGAAACCATTGCGCGCTCAGCGCTTCGCCCGCAGCGGCAGCGTGGCGGTGAACTGGTCGATCGCCGCGAACAGCGTCGCCCGGCGCACGCCGTCCTGCGCCTGAATCGACAATCCCGCGAACAGCGTCATGCACAGCGCGGCGAGCGCCTGAACATCGGTGCGCGCGTCGAGTTCGCCATTTTCGACCGCTTGCGCGAGCCGCGCCGCGACGATCGATGCGACCTTGCGCCGGCGCTTCTGCATTTCGGCGCGCAACCGGGCGTGCCCGTCGCCGACGGACATCGCGCCCAGAAAGATCATGCAGCCGCGCGGATTCGGCGTGCGCGTGAACAACTCGACGCTCGCGCGGAACATCGCGCGCAGGCCGTCACGCACGGATTCATGCGCCTGCAATTGCCTGAGCGCCGCGCCGCCTTCCGCGTCCGTGTAGAGCTCGACCGCCTCGCGGTACAAATCTTCCTTGCTGCCGAACGCGGCGTAGAGGCTCGGCGAATTGATGCCCATCGCTTCGACGAGATCGGCCATCGAGCAGGTGTCGAACCCCTTCGCCCAGAACACTTCCATCGCGCTTCGCAAGGCCGCTTCGCGATCGAATGCGCGCGGCCGCCCGCGCCCCTTTTGCTGCGTCTCCTGCACGTCCGACGACATGTCTCGCTCCTTGCGCGTGCCTGCGCGCTTGTCAACGATTGCTGCGCGCATTGCAATTCTGAATTATGTGTCGATCGTAACAAAATAACTGGATCTTGTCCCTGGTCGATGTTTAAATATGTGTATCGATCGTTACATAAATCTCGGAACCGTCTTAGGAGTGTCATCATGAAATCGACTTTGTCCGCGCTTGCCGCAGCGTTGCTGCTGATGAGCCCGCTGGTGTCGTTCGCGCAAACGGCGTCGACGGCGGCGGCATCGCCCGCGCCGTATTCGGTGTTCGTCGATCAGCCGACCGGCTTCACGTTCGTGAAAATGCCGTCGGGGTGGAAGTTCGTAGGCGCTGTATCCCAGGAAGAGGCGCAGCATGTGCCGGCCAGTGTGCTGACGTCGGTATTGCCCGCGGATTCCGCTCGCAAGATCGACACTGCATCGGTCAAGTAAGGGTCACGCGCACGTGATCGAGACGTGATCGGGTGCGCCCGCGCGCTCCGCGCAGATCACATCGACGATGTATTGCGCATCGCGCGCGACGCCCGAGAAGCGGCCCGATCCCCATGTATGCAGCCACGGCAGGCCGACGAAATAGAGCCCCGGCACCGCCGTCACGCCGCGCGCATGCGACGGATGACCGCGTCCGTTGAACACCGGCGCGTCGAGCCAGCCGAAATCCGGCGTGAATCCGATGCACCACACCACCGACTTGATCCCGCTCGCATCCAGGTCCAGTTCGACGCGCTCGCCGCGCGGTCGCCAGACCGGCTCATAACGCGCCGCGCCCGGCGCATCGATGCCGTGCTTCTCGATGAACCCGTCGATGCTCGCGTTAATGCGGTTATAGGTGTCGTCGGCGTCATCGAGAACGGCAAGCAGATTCGGCGCGAAACGCAACGTGCCGTCGCGGAAATCCTCCAGACGCCCGAAGAGTTCCATGCCTTCCAGCGCGAAGCGGCGCAGGTCGATATCGCGTCCGCCGTCACGGCCCGTCACGTAATGATTGGTGTTGTCGCGCACGCCTTCGCGCAGCGGATGATCGGTCACGGGCATGTCGTAGTAACGCATGTCGGCGAGCCAGTCGACGACATCGCGGCCGCGATAGAACCGCGCGCAACGCGGCGCTTCGCCCACCGCGAGATGCACCTTGCGCCCCGACAGATGCAAATCCTCCGCGATCTGCGCACCCGACTGTCCCGAGCCGACGACGAGCACCGCGCCCGGCGGCAACGCATCCGCATTGCGATAGTCCGAGGACTGGACCTGCGCGACGTGCGCGGGCAGGCGCTCGGCCATGCGCGGCACGATCGGCGTGTGATAGCCCCCGGATGCGACCACGATCTGATCCGCGGTGAACTCGCCGCGCGTGCTCTTCACGAAGTAGCGCCCGTCCGCGCCGCGTTTCACGCGTATGACCGCCGCGCCTTCGAGCACGGGCGCGTTCACCTTCGCGATGAAGCCATCGAGATAGCCGATGATCTCGTCCTTCTTCATGAAGCCGTGCGGGTCCGCGCCGGCATACGGGTGTCCCGGCAGCGCGCACTGCCAGTTGGGCGTCACGAGACAGAACGTGTCCCAGCGCTGCGTGCGCCACGTGTGCGTGACCTCGTGCTTCTCCAGCACGAGATGATCGATGTTCGCCTGCTGCAGAAAGTAACTGACCGACAACCCCGCCTGCCCGCCACCGACGATGATCACGCTGTAGTGCGTTGATTGGACATTCGACATTTGCGCATCCTCTTCGACAGTTGAATCAATCGAGCGCGAGCACGGTGACGCGCGCATCGTTGGCGGCAGCGAAGCGGCTCGCGTCCTCCTCGATCCGCGCGAGCTGATCGAGCGCGGCGGAACACGCGAAGCCGAACTTTTCGCGCACGCGTTCCGAGCCGATGTTGAGCGCCTCGCGCGAGCGAGCCACGAAATCGCCGACGCTGTAGCTTTCGCCTGCCGTGAAGAATTCGCCCACGACCGTCGACGGCGAATAGCAATTCGCTTCGACGCCGTCGGGCCAGCGAACGAGAAAGTGCATGACTGGCATGATCGCGTGTCCTCTATGCGTTGAGCCTGCGGTAAATCTCGAGATGCCGTGCGGCACTCGCCTGCCACGTGAAGCGCCCGAGCAGCGCGGGCACCGCCTGAACGAAGTCGATGCCGCTCGCGCCGTCGAGCGCCTGGACGAGCGCATCGGTAATCGAAGCCGCATCGTGCGGGTCGGCGAAGATGCAAGTCGCGTCGTCGAGATACTCGGTGAACGGGGCGATGCGCGACACGACGACAGACCGCTCGCTCGCCAGCGCCTCCAGCACGACGAGCCCGAAGCCCTCGCGCAGCGAGATCATCGAGACCGCGTCGGCGAGTCGATAGAGCGCGGGCATCGATGCATCGGGCAGCGCGCCGGTCACGATCACCGGCGTGCCTCTGTCGCCCACGTCGAGCCGAAGCTCGGCGGCGCGTGCGAGAAATTGCCGCGTGTACACATCGTGATCGAGCAGGCTCGCGCCGCCCGCGAGCACGAGTTGCGCCGATGGCCGCCGCATGCGCAACACGGCGAACGCTTCGAGCAGCATCGACGTATTCTTGCGCGCCTCGATGCCGCCGACCGCGAGCACGACAGGACCGCCGCCGATGCCGAAGCGTGCGCGCAATGCATCCCGCTCGCCGTCGAACGATGCGCCGTAGCGCGCTCGGTCGATGCCGTTCGTCACGGTCCTCGCCGCGATGCCGCAGGTCGCGCGCATCGTGTGCGTCCACGTATCGCTCACGCAGAGCACGGCGTCCGCGTCGCGCCATGCGCGGCGTTGCCAGTGCGCGAGTTGCGCATCGTCGAAGTGGTCGAGATGATGCACGGTGCGCACGAAACGACGAATCGCGCCCTGCGCCTTCAGTTCCGCCAAGGCATTTCCGCCGATGCTGTCCTGCGCGTGGAGCACGTCGAAGCGGCCCGCGTTCTCTTCGACCGCACGCTTCAACGCAACGATGCGTTCATCGACCATGCCGGCCAGATCCTTTTGCCTGCCTTCGATACGCGCGAGCACGACACGGCAAGGCGATGACCTGAACATGGCTTCGCGCTCGCGCGCCGGCGCGAACACGGTGACGTCGTGTCCGCACTCGTGCAGCGCGCGCCCGAGTTCGAGCGTATGAACGACGCCGCCTCGCGGGTTCACCGAATGCGTGAGGAGCGCGATGCGCATCCGGTTCATCGCGCGCATATGAACGGCTCCTCGCGCAGATTCCACAGCAGCGCGCGCTCGGAACCGCGTTCGACGACGACCTCGCGGGACGCGTCCACTTCGCCGATCACCGCGCACGCAAGCTCGCGTGATGCGAAGCGCGCGAGCACTTCATCGACATGCTCGCGCCGCACCGACAGCACGAAGCCGAAGCTTGGAAACGCCGTGAGCCAGCGTTCGATATCGACTTCGGCGGGACGCGGCAGTGCATCGAGATCGATGCGCGCGCCCGCGTTCGAGCATTCGAGCAGCATCAACGCGGTGCCGAGCGTGCCCGCCATGCTGATGTCCTTGGCTGCATCGCACAGGCCGTCTTCGGCGATTGCGGGCAGCAGTTCGAAATCCGCGCGGGCACGACCCGCGGGCGCGCCCACCGATGCATTCCAGAACGGATACGGCTCCTCGAACGTGCCGCGCAGATCGACGGCCATCACGAGCGCATCGCCGGGACGCGCATCGAAACTCGTCAGAAGCTTGCGCGCCCGCCCGACGATCGCCACCGCGAGTTGCGCGCCATCGCTGCGCACGTTGCTGTGTCCGCCGACGATCGGCACGCCATACGCCGCCGACGCCGACGTCATGCCCGCGAGCACCTCGTCCGCGTCGCGCGCATTGCCGCTCCATAGCGCATCGACGACGGCGATCGGTCGGCCGCCCATCGCGTAGATGTCGCTGACATTGACCATCACGCCGCTATAGCCCGCGAACCGCGGCATCGTATGCACGAAGTCGCTCACGAGACCCTCGATGGCGAACAGCAGATAGCCGTCGCCATCGGGAATGGCCGCGCAATCGTCGCCTGCCGCAATGCCTTGCGCGTTCGCAGGCAAGCGCGACAGCACCCGCGAGATGTCGCCCTTGTGACGAAAGCCGCGGCTCTCGCGCAAGCGTTCGACGATATCGGCGAGCGCGCTCACGACGAGATCCTCCGCGCCAGCGCGACGAAGCCGCTGTGCGGCGTGACGCACGGCGGATAGGCATCGAGTTGCGCGCGCATCAGATGATGCGACCGGCCGAACAGCGTTTCCTCGGCGAGCGACGTCCAGTTCAGACGCTGAAACAGCGGCACGTTCTGCGCCTGGACGTGCGCGAGAAAAGTCTCGCATCCTTGCGCATGGGCGCTCGATACCGCGAGCCGGATCAGCGTCGCGCCGATCTTCGCGTGCGAGCGAAAGGCCGCATGCACCGCGAGCCGCGAGCCGAACCACACGCGCGGTTCGTGCTCGTGGATACGCACCGTGCCGACGACCTGCTCGGGCATGCCCGCGACGCAGCTCAGCGCGACGAGCAGTTGCGCGCGCCCGTCGATCTCGTCGCGATCGTCGCCGACGAACACGCCCTGCTCGACGCAGAACACCGCCCGCCGCAGCCTGTATGCCTCCTCCGCCTCCCACGGCAGCGTCACCCATTTCACGCGATATTCCACCGGCGTGTAGTCGAACGCGAGCGCATCGCCTTCAATGGCATCGACAAGCATGATCACACCTCGTACGAAGAAAGCGACGAGCACGCGCCGCACTTTCCACAGCCCGCCTTGATGTCGGCGGAACGCATGCCCGCTTCGGCGAGCATCGCGCCGATGGGCGCGAGCACCGTCTGCATGAATTCGGGCGACGGCGCCGGATGATCCTCGAGCGGCGTGCCGCTGATCGGCACGAAGGGCACGACGAACGGATACACGCCGAGGGCGATGCATTCGCGCGCGATCTGCACGATCGCCGCTGCGCTGTCGCCCAGACCCGCGAGGATGTAGGTGCTGACCTGAGCGCGCCCGAACACCTTCACGGCGGCTTCGAACGCTTCCATGTAGCGCGAGACGGGCACCGTCGCCTTGCCCGGCATGATGCGCTCCCGCACGGCGGGCGTCACCGCTTCGAGATGCATGCCGAGCGTATCGATGCCGCTCGCCTTCATGCGCTCGAACCAGCGATCGTCGTCGGGCGGCTCGCATTGCGCCTGGATCGGAAGATCGACGGCAGCCTTGATCGCGAACGCGCTGTCGCAGAGAATTTGCGCGCCGCGATCGGGCGTGGGCGGCGTGCCCGTCGTGAGGACCATGTGCTTCACGCCGTCGAGCAACACGGCCGCGCGCGCCACTTCGGCGAGCTGCTCGGGCGTCTTGCGCGCGATCGTGCGCCCCGCCGCGAGCGATTGACCGATCGCGCAGAACTGGCACGCCTTGCGCCGGCTTTCGTAACGGATGCAGGTTTGCAGCACCGTCGTCGCGAGCACGTCGGCGCCGTGCAGCGTGGCGATGTGCGAGTACGGCACGCCGTCGAGCGTCTGCATCGCGTAGAAGCGCGGCGGCTTCGGAAAGCTGATGCTCGCGATCGGAATCGCGTGGCGCGTCAAAGCGCTGTTGCCCTGCGCATCCGGCTCATGCGCGACGAACGGCGAGTCCCACGCCGTGCTCGTGTGCACGGGCACCATGATCGTCACGCCATCGACGGTCACCGCCTTGTGATCGGACGGACCCGCGCCGCCGCGCCGGCTCGATACACCGGCACGCGGATCGACGAGGCGCAGGCCCGTCGACTGAAGCTCAGTCATCAATTGCCGGCTCGCCGCCGGCAGGTTCTCTCTCGCGCTCATCGTCGTGGGTGCCCTTGAAAGAAGTGACGGGCGATGCCGGCCGGTCGTTGATCGCGAGACTCAGCAACTCGGGACGCGCGTAGTGACCGACGGAATCCATCATGCGTTTGCGCTTCGTGATCAGCGACATGTCCAGATCCGCGATCACCATTCCCTCGCCTTCGCGCAACGGCTCGGCGAGATGCTGGCCTTCCGGCGAGACGATCGCCGTGTTGCAGCCGCCGCGCAGCGCGCGCTGTAGATTCGGATCGGGCGTGATGGCTTCGATCTGCGCATCGGTGAGCCAGCCGGTCGCGTTGACGACGAAGCAGCCCGACTCGAGCGCGTGATGACGGATGGTCACTTCGATCTGCTCCGCGAAGATCGGCCCCACGAGCGAGCCGGGAAACTGGCTGCAATGAATCTCTTCGTGCTGCGTCATCAATGCATAGCGCGCGAGCGGGTTGTAGTGCTCCCAGCACGCGAGCGCACCCACGCGGCCCACGCCCGTCTCCACGACCTTCAGGCCCGCCGCATCGCCCTGGCCCCAGATCATGCGTTCATGGAACGTCGGCGTGATCTTGCGGCGTTTGAGCAGGAGCCCGCCGTCCGTATCGAAGATGAGTTGCGTGTTGTAGAGGCTGCCGTGATCGCGCTCGTTCACGCCGAGCACGACGACCATGTTCGCGCGCTTCGCGCGCTGCGCGACGGCGTGGGTGACCGGCCCCGGCACGACGACCGCCTGCTCGTAGAGCTTCATGTGATCCGCGCCCGATGCGACCGGCGCGCGCACGAACGAGAAGTACGGGTAATACGGCACGAAGGTTTCGGGGAACACGATCAGTTGCACGCCTTGCGCGGCCGCTTCGTCGATAGCCGCGCACACGCGCTCGAGCGTGCCGCCCGGACGCTCGAAGTCCGGCGTGATCTGCACGGCCGCCGCGCGGACGATGCGTCTGGTCGAGGGCGTCTCGGCCATGACCGTCACACGGTCCACGTATGAATGATGAGCGCGTTCTCCTTGCGATGAAGCAACTGGAGATCGAGCACGTCGAGCGGATTGATCGGCCGGATGCCTTCGATCAGCGACGCTTCGCCATGGCCGTAGAGCGCCTGCAACGCGAAGCGGCACGCATAGACCTTGCCGCCTTCGGCCATGAACTTCTGCAATTGCTTGTTGAAGTTGAGATGGCCGGGGAACGCCTCGTCACCGAGCGTCGGAAAGCCGCGTTGCAGGCCGAGCGTGACGCCGGGGCCATAGAGCAGCACGGAGGTATCGAAACCCTTGCGTTGCAGACGCGTCGCCTGCAGCAGATTCACGAAACCGATGGAACCTTCGAACGCGACCGTGTGAAACGTGACGAGGGCTTTCTCGCCGGGCTCGGCTTTCACATCCTCGAAGACTTTCTCTTCGTAGTCGACCAGATAATCGCCGTTCTTGTGAAGCGGTTGATTGACTGCGGGCATGGCATTCTCCGTGACTTTTCAGGTGAGGACGAACGCCAAAACGCAACGGATATGCCAATGATTGGCCCGCGAAATGCAATCACCGTGCGATCAAGCAAGGCGAATTTGCGCGAGCGACGCAAAAATTTTTTGGCTCGGGATTATGGGGCGGGCGTTTGCGGTATCGCGCCGGCGCGGCGCATGAACGGAACACGCACGCTTTCAGCGCAGGACCGCGTGCGCATGGTGCGCGACACACCGAAGCCGTGCATCGATGCGATCAATGCAATCAAGTGCGACCGAAGGGGACACCGAACGATGAATCAGCAGGCGCATCACTGGATCAGGAAGCTCGAAGAGAGCAGAAGGCCCGCTTATCTGACGATTCCCGATCTGATCGAGGAAGATCTCGCGAGCGGGCGATTGCGGCCGCGCGATCGCCTGCCGGGTTTGCGCGATCTCGCCGATCTGCTGAGCCTGAACTACACGACGGTCGCGCGCGCCTATGCGGAAGCGCGCAAGCGCGGGCTGCTCGATGCGCGCGCGGGCAGCGGCACCTTCGTGCGCGGCAGAACGCAGACGCTGCCGCTCGCGGGCGGCAGCAGCGTCGAAATGTCGATGAACATGCCGCCGGAGCCGCCCGCGCTCGCGTCGCGCTTGCGCGAATCGGCGGCGAGTCTGATGCGCGGCGCGGACCCCTATCAGTTGTTGCGCTATCAGGATTTCGGCGGCACGGCGGCGGATCGCGCGGCCGGACGCGACTGGCTGCGCGCGCGCGTGCCGGACTGCGATGCCGATACCGTGCTCGTGTGTCCGGGCATTCACGGCGCGCTCGTCGCACTCGTGTCACAGCTTGCGCGGCCCGGCGAAGCGATCTGTCTCGACGCGCTCGCGTACCCCGGCATCAAGGCGATCGCGTCGCAACTCGGCGTGCGTCTGCAGGCGCTGCCTCGCGACGACGAAGGTCCCTTGCCGCATGCGTTCGAGGCGTTGTGCAAGGCGGAGAAGCCCGGCGGATTCTATTGCAATCCGACCTTGCAGAATCCGAGCACGTTGACCCTGACGCGGCAGCGGCGCGAAGCGCTCGCCGACGTGGCATTGCGCTACAACGTGCCGATCATCGAGGACGAGCCCTATGGCATGTTGCCGGCCGATGCGCCGCCCGCGCTGGCCACGCTCGCGCCCGAGCTGACCTATCACGTCACGGGGATGTCGAAGACGCTGGGCGCGGGCTTGCGGATCGGCTATCTGAAAGCGCCGACGCCGAGACAGACGCAGCGCGTCGCCGGGGCGCTGCGCGCGACGACGGTCATGCCGAGTCCGTTCACCGTGCTGCTCGCGACGCAATGGATCAACGACGGCACCGCCGCCGAGATGCTCCGCGCAATTCGCGATGAATCCGCCGCAAGGCAGGCGATCGCTTCGGTCGAGCTAGGCGGCCTCGCTTTCGATGCCGATGCGAACGGCTTCCATCTATGGCTTCCGGTGCCCGCGCTGTGCGACTGGAGCGCGTCCGAGCTCGCGTTGCAGTTGCGCAATCAGGGCATCGGCGCGGTGGCCGGAGCCGCGTTCTCCACCGACGGCAATCCGCCGAACGCGCTGCGCCTGTGTCTCGGCGGACCGCAGGGAAGAGAGGATTGCCGCGAGGCTTTGCGACGCGTCGCGGACATGCTGGCCGATCCGCATCATCTGCATGTGCCGATGCTTTGAAGCGTCCGCCTAGCGCCGTCGATACGCATCGAGCAGACCTTGCACGGTGTCCGCCGGCACATAATGCGGCCCGTCGAAAAGATAGGTCTTGTAACCGCGATAAGCATCGATCTGCGGCTTCAGTTCATCGACGGTCGCCGGGCGGAATCCGCCGCCCACGCGCGGCCGAAATGCCTCCGCGATGATACGCACGCGCCGCCGTCCGAGCTTTGCCGCAAGCTGCTCCGCATACTCGCGCGCGACCTTCGCCTCGCGCGCATACACGCCGCATCCATCCTGCAGCAACACGCCGACGTCGCGCGGCAGCCATTGATCGAGCCATTCCGCGATCGCCGTGCCGCCGACGTTCGCGCGATCATAGACACTGATCCACAGCGGCCGCGGCAGCGCGTCCAGCATCGTGCGCAACGCGCCTGCGTTCTGCCACGTCGGATCGATCTCGACAGGAAAGTAGTAGCCCGTCACATGCACCGGTGGATGAAGGTCCGCGAGTTGCATCGATTCGATAGCCAGTTGCGCCGCGTTCGCACGCGCCGCCGCTTCGTCGAAGCGTCCCGCGAGTCCGACGATCACGTCGCGCGCCCAGGGTTCCTGTCCGATGCGCTCCCAGTCCGGCATCCGCGCCGCCGCGCGCAATCCGGTGCCCGGCACGAACGATATGCCGTCCACCGCCGTCCATTGCACGATGAGCTCGTGCGCGCCGATCCTGTCCCAGTCGCCGCGCGGATCGGCGTGCGCGTCGTCGGGTTGCCAGACGATGCCGTCGACGAGGCGCATGCGCGCGGCATCGGCTTGAGCCGAAAGCGGAGCGAGCGCGAGACAGCACGCGATGACGAGAAAGGAAAATAGCGAACGCATCGTGCGAAGGGGCGGTGTCGTCAATACGAGAATACCGCGCCGAAGAACACGCCTCGCGCCCGATCGTCGCCCGCGACGCGAAAACGATACTGCACCGCGAGATCCACGAACGAGCGCGGCGCGTCGTACGGACCGCCGCGGAACCAGTAACGCGCGGCCACGCCCGCGCCGACGCCCACCGGCACGCTGTGATCGACCGCCGAATCGTAGTCCATGCCGACGACCGCATGCGGAAACACCGTCAGACGCGGACTCAGCGAATCGACGCGATACGTCCGGCCGAGACGCGCGTTCGCGGTCGCGTACGTCGAATCATTTTGGATGTAGTGCCCCGCCTCGCCGTACACCGTGCCCGTCCACCAGCTCGGCACGTCGAGACGGCGCGCGTCGCCGAAGCCGTTGGAATACGCGGCGCGCGCGAGCCAGTCGGAACGCACGTCCGAGCCGATCGGCACGATTCTCTCGATCGCGAAAATGGCATTCGCCGATGCGAACGGCTTCACGCGCGCGCCGATCGCCGCCTGCAACGTCGATACCCCCGACGGGCCGCCGCCCTGCACGCCGAAGTTCTCGTAGCCGCGCGCGTACACCTCGAACATGCGGTCGCCCAGGCTGCCGAACGGACGCCAGTAGGCCTCCGCGCCCGCCTGCCAGTTGTTCGACACGCCCGGCGTCGGGGCGAACGCGAAACCTTGCTGCGCGCCATTGCCGCGATAGTTCACGGTCGCGCTGAAGCCCCAGTTGCGCGTGGCCTCGGCGTGGGCGGCGCGCGCATCGTTCAGCGCCTGCGGCGTGAGCGCTTCGTCGGCGGGCGCGCCCGCGCTGCGATCGATCGCGTGTTCGAGATAACGCGCGCCCTCCTCGTTGCGATGCAGCTTGAGCGCCGCGTAACCGGCGTCGGCTTGCGCCGATGCGCTCAGCGTGCCGTCGCGCTCGGCGCGCGCGTAGTAGTCGAGCGCGAGCGCGCTGTCGCCCGCGCGCTGTGCGATGGACGCGGCCTGCGCAACGCTCATCGATTCGAGCAGATTCGCTTCGATCAGCGCGCGCGCTTCGTCCGATGCCTCGCGCGTTCGGCCGGTCGCCGCGAGCGCATCGATCAGCGCGATGCGTAGCTGCGGATCGTCGGGCGTCTCGGCGATCGCGGTGCGCCAGTAGCCGATGGCCGCGCCGCGATCGCCGCGTCGCTCGGCAAGGCGCGCTTCGCGTGTCGCGGCGAGCGCGGGATCGTGCGCGTAGACATCGCACGATGCGCCGAACCGGTCTTCGCGGCATTCGAATGTCGGGCGCGCGCGCGGGTCGATGGACGCGGCTTGCGTCGCGCCCATGCGCAGCATCGTTTGCGCGCGATGGCGGCGCAAGATGATCGCGGCATCCGTGTCGTCGGGGGTTTGCGCCGTGACGGGCGGCAGCGCATCGAGCGCCGCTTGCGGATTGCCTTGCGCGAGCCGCACGTCCGCGATGATCGCGCGCGCCACGCGGGCATCGCGATATTTGCGTTCGTCGCGGGTATCGATCGATGCGAGCGCGAAATCCTCGTTCTTCCCCTGCGCCGCGCGCGCATAGCCGCGCAACGCCCTTGCGAGCGCATCGTCGGGATCGATCGCGAGCGCCTCGCTCGTCGCGGCTTCCACGCCCGCGAGATCGCCGCGCGCGAACAGTATCTCGATGAGCTGCATGCGAAAGTCCATCCGCGCCGGCGCGAATGCGACCGCCTTGCGCGCGAAACCTTGCGCTGCGTCCAGGTCGCCCCGCTCGCGCGCCGCATACGCCGACTTCGACACCGCCGGCGCGAGCCTGTCGCCGATGAAGCGTCGCCGCTCGCGCAACGCGTCGCCGTCGCCGAAGCGCTGCGATGCATCGACGGCGGCGTCCCATGCGGCGGCATCGTCGCCGGATGCGGCGAGCGAATCGATCAGCAGATAGCGCAGATGCTCGGCCTGCGGCGCGAGGCGCACCGCTTCCCGGCTTTCGGCGACTGCGGCTGCGTAGTCCTTCTTCGCATAGTCGCGATACGCCGCGCGCGCCGCCTTCGAGGCCGGCTCCGACAGGTCGCCCGGCATGCCGCCCGCGCCGCGGGACGCGATCAGAACGTCGATCTGCTTGCGCCGCGCCATGAGCGCAGGCACCGGACCGAGCTGCGCGATGGCATCGGTGAGCGCGCGGCTCGCGTCCTTCAGACGCCCGCGCGCCGCCAGCGCATTCGCGAGCAGGAGACGCAGTTCCGCGACGTCGGGCCGTTGACGAATCGCCTCGCGCGCGCCGGCGATGGCATCGGCGTAACGATGCTCGTCGTAAGCCGCGAAGGCCTGGCGCGCGACACGGTACGCCGCGCCGCTCAACGGCAGCGGCAAGGTCTCGTCGGCGCGAACGGCAAGCGACGCGCACAGGCACAGAAGAGCGACGGACGCATGACGCGGCGTCATCGAATCCCGGCTCGCGCGAGATAGCGGCTGCGCTGCTCCGCGATCGCGACGGTCAGCGCATCGGACGTGATGACCTGCTCCGCCACCATGTAATCGCCGATGCGCCCGTGCCGCTCCGGCCGATAGTCGCGCAACGCGGCTTCGAACGCGCCGCGCGTGACGAGGCCCATCTCGATCATGATGTCGCCGAGCAGGGGCACGCCGCGCGCAGCGGCGGTATCGGGGAGCGCGGGCGCCGCATCGTCTTCGACATCGCCCGGATAGACCGGCATGGAGACCGCGCGCAACATCCGCAAGCCCGCCGCAATCTCGCTTTCGCGCACGATCTGCAGCGCGACGGCGCGGCCCGCCGCCGCGCACAAATCGGCGAGCGATGCATCGTCGAGCAGGCTCGCGCAGACGAACACGGCGTGCCCGTTCGCATCGACGCCTTGCGGCAGCGCGCGCAGCCGCACCAGCGTGTCGGGCGTCGCGATGCCCGACAGCTCCACGCGCGCCGCGTCGAAATGGCCGCGCGGCAAGTCCGCCTGGAACGCGATCGCTTCCGCGAGCGTTTCCTCGTCCAGCCAGCCGCGCGTGACGAGCACGCGGCCGAGCGGCGCCTCGCGCGCGTGATCCGTGCGGCGCGCTTCTTCGAGCCGCTCGGGGTCGATCGCCTGCCATGAAACGAGCAGCTCGCCCAGTTCCTGACGCGTATCGCGCAGGCCCTCGTTGCTGGGGAAATCGTGCATCGTCTTGTCCCATGCGAGCCGCCGCCCCGTCACCACGTGCACGATGAAGAGCCGCCACGCGCGCGCCACCGCCATGAAATTGATCACGTTGCTGATGACCATGCGCGGCACCGCGAGCACGCCGTGCTCCCAGCCGTAGAGCCGCGTCGTGAAGATGATGCGCTGCGTGACGCGCAGCGCGAGCGCGACCGAGTTCGCGGCGAGCAGGAATTGCAGCCACGCCGAATCGATGAACGGCGACGGAAAGAAATCGCTCGCGAGACCGAAATACGAAGCCGTCGCGAAGAGCATGAACTGCACGGCGAGCAAATACGCGAGCATGCCGACGAACGCCGTCACGACGCCCTTGCGGTCGCGCATCAGCAGATAGCGGTTCGCGAGCGAGCCGGTCCAGCCGGTCAGCGCCCAGCCCTGCAAGCCGATGCCGAGCGTCCAGCGCGCGCGCTGCCGATAGGCGGTGCGAAACGTGTCGGGGAAAAATTCCCGCACGCACAGCGGCATCGTCAGCCTGATCTCGCGCTCTCGGCCGAGGCCGAACCAGCCCTTGCGGCGGGTCGTGAATTCGACCGGAAACAGCGGGAAGATCGACTGCATGCCGAGCCGCGTGATGCGCGTGCCGATGTCGTAATCCTCGGTGAGGCTTTCGGTGTTGAACGGCTGATGCTCCGTCTCCTCGACGAGCGCGAGAATCGCGCGGCGCGAAAAGCAGGTGCCCACGCCCGCCGACGGCACCGCGCCCGCGAGACTTTCGCGCACGACGAGATCCTTTGCGTGCCATTCCGCGAACTCGTCCATGTACGTGCCCGCGACGAGCTCGAACCAGTGCCGCTCCAGCGACGCCACCGGCAACTGGATCATGTCCTTGCGCGGCAGGAGATAGTTGAAGAACTTCAGCTCGACGGGATGCAGCACATCCTCGCTGTCGTGCATCACGATGCCCGCGAACTCGATGCCGGCTTCGAACTCGTAATGCAGGATCGCCTGCACGAGCCAGTTGAGACAGTCGGCCTTGCATGTCGGGCCGTCGTGCGGCACTTCCACGCGATGCAGATGCTTGTAGCGATGCCGCATGCGCTCCACTTCGGCGATCGTCGCCGGATCGTTCTGATACGTGCCGACGAACACCGTGTACGCGCGATAGTCGAGCACGCGCACGAGATCCTCGATCATCGCGGCGATGACGTCGTCCTCGTGCCACGCGGGCACCATGATCGCGATGGGCTGCTCGTCGCGCGCATAGAGCTGCTCGACGGTGAGCGGCGCGTAACGGCGCTCGACCGTCACGCGCCGCCAGAGCTTGCGCGTCCAGTACCAGGCGTCGATGAAGAGATCGTCCAGGCTCGAAAGCAGGATGATCGCCGCGACCGTCGCCGCCACGTATTCGAGTCCCTGGTAGTACTCGGCGAGCAGGATCTCGCCGTACCACCTGAGCATCTCCGGCATCACGCGCGATCCTCGTCGTCGTCGCGCCTGTTGCGGTGCCTGCGGCGCGCGTGGCCCGCGAGCGCGATCAATGCGAGCAGCAGCACGACGAGCACCGCCGGAATGCCCCAGCGCGCCCAGTGCCGCGTGACCCAGTCGGCGCTCGACGCGGGCTCGTCGGTCATCTCCTCGGGATTGACCGTGTCGAACTGCTTGAGCACGCCGCTGCCGTCGACGACCGCGATGTTGCCGCGCGAAAGCTGCAGCTTGTCCGTGAGCACCGGCGCCGCGCCCGCCGACCGGTAGACGAGGCCGCTCTCGCCGCCCGCGCTCGCCACGCTCACGACCGCGACGCGCGACAGCCCCGACATGTCGAGCAGCGTATCGCCGGCAGGCGAGGTCAGCGCGAGCCGCTCGGCCGAATACATCGCGGGATTCTTCTCGTCGGCGAGCTTGACGTCGGCGGCGAGGAACGGGCCGTCGGGCTGCGCCGGAGCGTCGCCGGCGCTCACCGCGAACTTCGCCGAGACCGGCGCGATGCCCGCCGCGCCCGTCAGCACCGCGAGGCGCGGCACGCTGTTCAACGCGTCGTCGAGATACGCGCGCGGCACATACACCGTCGCAGACGACGCATAGCGGGCCGCCATGCCCGCGAAGGTGTTGTCCGGCGTCGCCTTCGCGAGCCGCAGATGGCTCGACGGCAACACCGCTACGGGGTAGGTCTGGCGCGCCTGACAGCCCGCGTCGGGCTGGCGGCGGAAGGTCACGCGGAGTTCGTTGGTGCGCGCGAGCGCGTAACGCGGAATCGGCGCGACGAGACGCTGGCGCGCGCCGTCGACGTTGATCAGCTTCGCGCCGATCATCACGTCGTTGAAGTACACGGTGGCCGTCGCGCCGCCGTTGGACAGCGTCGGCGACGCCGCGAGATCGAGCACGACCTGCTCCGGCAGGCGACCGTTGCCCGACGCCGCCGCGAGATCGAAGCGGGCGTCCCACGACGCGGCCGTCTGCACGTCGACGCTGCGCGGATCGCCGCCGAGATCGGACAGCGCGATGGTGTCGCCGCGCGTTTGCTGCGCCACGTCGATGCGATGCACGACCACGCGGTCCGATACGTCGATGGGCCGCCAGCCGTGCGCCAGCGCGCCGATGCCGCGCGCGTCGCCGACGACGATCATCGCGCGCCCCCCCACGTGCGCGACGCGCACTTCGCCCGGCGCGAGCGGAGCGGTCAGTTGCGACGCCGTGCGCTTGCGCCAGGCGTCGAAGGCCGCGAGCGCATCGGCCGATGTGTTCGCGACCTGCGCGCGCAATGCGTCGAGCGCGACGTCGATCGATTTGCGCATCGCCTCGTCGGCGACGACGACGTCCGGGCCGAATGCTCCGCGCGCGCCGAGCGCGATGAGCGCGCCGCGTTGCGCGTCGTCGCCGATCGCATGCTTGCCGCCCGACGACAGCGCGGCGAACGCGTGAATGCCGCGCAAGGCCGCGGGCACGTCGACGCCCGCGAGATCGACGCTGTCGCCCACCGCGGGAAGCGCCTGCATCACCGGCCGCTTGCCGTCGCGCTGCAGAAGCGCGTCGGTGCGCCATGCCGTGTCGAACGCGCCCGTCGACAATGTGCGGCCCGACACCGCGAGCACGGGCGCGAAAGGCAGCGCGCTCCACGCGGTGCGCAGGTCCTGCACGTCGGCGGGGTTGAAGCGGAACGTGAGGTGCGTCGTCGGATCGACGCGCAGCACATTGCCGATGGCCGTCTGGTCCGCGCACTCGCTCTGGCTGATCACCGATGCGAAGCCGAGTCCGAGGCGCACGAAGCCGGCGCTGCGCGGCGCGCCATCGACGCCCAGATTGACCGACACGCCGCCCGCATCCTGCGTGAACGCGCGCGCGAGCACCGGCGAGCCGTCGAGCGACAGCAGCATCGTCACGCGGCCGCCGTCGCCGCGCACGTAGCCGCCGTCGAATTGCAGCGCGGCATCGGTGATCGGCACGCCGGCGGGCACCGGCAGGAAGAATTCGCGGCGCGTGTCGGGCGCGTTGAGCGTCACGCTTTCGAGCAGGCCGAGCTGGCGCAGGGTCACGGTGCGCGTTTCCTGCGTATCCGCGCCGAGCCGCCCGATCGCGCCCGCGATGTCGGTGTCGGTCGTGGCGGCGGCGCAAGCCGCATCTTGCAGACCCGCGAACAGCGATACGCACAGGGCGATTGAAAACAGAACGGCGCGAGAGGCGCGCCGCTTGAGGATGTCGTTGACCAAGTTGTGTGACTCGAAGTTGACGCAGCGTGACGGGATGGCCGCGAAGGCGCGTGCACGTCGCGCGTGATCGCCCCGGCTGCGTGAAGACTGATTGCTACGCGAACGCCCCGCGCATGACACGCGCCGCCTCGCTCATTGCGCGCGGCGTGACAGGCTTGAATTCTTTGAACGGGCGTCCCGCGAGCGCCGCGACGATGCGCGCCGAGGCTCGCCCGTCGCCATACGGATTGACGTTGCGGGCGAAAGCCGCACGCGCGTTCGCGTCGCTATTCGTGCCGACGAGCACGGCGGTTCCGGCGCCGATGGCCTCGGGTCGCTCGGTGACATCGCGCATCACGGGCGCTTGCTTCAGCATCGAGCGATGCTGGCCGGTCACGCCCACGACGGAACGCACATCCGACTGCGCTTCGAGGGCCTTCACGAGCGGCGCCATCTTGATGGCCTCGGGCCGCGTCCCAAAAATGGAAAGTATCGTTTTTCGCTTCGTTGCCATGGGTCCCGACGATGCACAATCTTGAATAATTCCGATTGTATTCAGACGTTTAAGACCCCCCGCCAACTAAAATGTAAAAAAGTCTAACGAGAGCATTCTGCGTGGATTTGGCGAGTTTTTGTCTAGCTTCAAGCGGTGTTTTTTACCTGGATGGTTAGTTTTCCCAAGATGTGAGGCGCGTTTCGCCGCCGGAGCCAGGTCGCTGAACATCTGGCGGTTTCATCTTAGGAAAGCGTATCGATTTCCATGTCGAGGAGCGCGGAACTCATCGACTTGCCGTGCGCGTCGAGCGCGAGCGAACGCGTGACGCCGCCGCCAAGCGCATGACCCAGAACAAAGTTGAAAGCATGCAGCAGCGGCAGTTCGTAGCAAACCACGTCGCCCTTCACGACATCGGCGAGATGCGCCTTCACGCGCTCGGCCGTCAGTTGCTCGCGCAGATGCGCGTAATGCTTCGCGTCGAAGCAGATCACCGAGACGTTCAGGGTGTTGCCTTTATCGCCGGTGCGGCCGTGCGCCAGTTCACGCAGTTTCATCGCTTGCCTCCACGAATTCGAAAACGGGCTTCACATGCTCGCGCGCGAGCAGCACCGATTGCACGGCGATGACTTCGCGCGTCGCCTTCGTCACGCCGCCGCCGCCCGCCGGGCCGTTGGTATAGAGCGTCTCGATCTCGTTGCCGATGCGCGCCGCCTCCTTCGCACTCGATGCGCGGCCCGCCACGCGCACGCGGACTTCGTACGGGTCTTCGCGATCCAAGGCGAGCGTGTCGCCGTAAAGCGCATTCACGCCAATCAGGTCGAAGCGAAGCTCGCTCGTGTCGACGCCCGTGATCGCAAGCCGTTCGCGCGCGATATCGAGCGCGAGCCGCGCCCGCGCCACCGCGCCCGGGCCGCCATAGGAAATCTGTCCTTCGCCGATGTAGCCATCGACATACGCGACCGACGTTTTCAGCGTACCGGTGCGCGCGTGCCCGCGTCCGCCCGTCACGCGCACGCGGTCTTGCGCCTCCTGCGTCACGCGCACCTGCGTGAAATCCGCGACGACATCGGGCTGAAGATAACGGCCCGGATCGTGAATCTCGTAGAGCAGTTGTTCCTTGCACGTCGCCTCGGTCACGCAGCCGCCCGCATGCGGCACCTTCGTCACGACGACCGAGCCGTCCGCGCTCACTTCGCCGATCGGAAAGCCGAGGCGCGCGAGATCGCTCACATTCTTGTAGCCCGGATCGGCGAAATAGCCGCCCGTCACCTGCCCGGCGCATTCGAGCAAATGCCCGACGACGGTCGCCTGCCCGAGCACGTGCCAGTCGTCCATGTTCCAGCCGAATTCGTGGATGAGCGGCGCGGCGAACAGCGACGGGTCCGCGACGCGCCCCGTCAGCACGATATCCGCGCCGGCCGCGAGCGCATCGACGATCGGCGCCGCGCCGAGATACGCATTCGCCGATACGATGCGCTGCGCGTAGTCGCCGACCTCGTCGCCGGATTCCTCGAAGCGCAGATGCGACCGAAGGACGACATCGAGCACGTCGTCGCCGGTGATCGCGGCGATCTTCAAATGGGGCAGGCCGAGTTCGCGCGCGATCTGCGCGGTCTTTCGCGCCGCCGCCCGCGGATTGGCCGCGCCCATGTTCGACACGATACGCACGCCGTTCTTCGCCGCGACGGGCAGCACCGCGCGCATGCGCGCTTCGAGCAGCGGGTCGTAGCCGAGTTCGGGATCGTTGCGCCGCGCCTGCTGCGCGATCGCGATGGTGCGCTCGGCGAGGCACTCGAACACGAGGTAATCGAGCGCGCCGTGCGCCGCCAGCTCGACGGCCGGCTCGATTCGGTCGCCGGAGTAGCCCGCGCCCGCGCCGATTCTGATGAGGTCTTTCATGATGCTTTTCCTTTACAAAGGAAACACGCCCAGCACGACACACGCGATCGTCATGACGACCGACGCGCCGAACAGCAGCGGAATCGTGAACTTCTGATGATCCGCGAGATCGATGCCGCACAGGCCGACGACGAGAAAGGTCGCGGGCGTGAGCGGGCTCACGGGGAAGCCGGTCGTCATCTGACCGAGCAGCGCCGCCTGGCCGACGTGCACGGCCGGGACGCCGAGCTGCGACGCCACTTCGGCGATCACCGGCAGCACGCCGAAATAGAACGAATCGGGATCGAAGAGCATCGAGAGCGGCATCGACAACAGGCCGAGCACGACGGGAATGTGGCCGGCGAAAGCGGGCGGCACGAAGCCGACCGCCGCCTGCGCCATCGCCTTCAACATGCCGCTGCCTTGCATGATGCCGGTGAACACGCCCGCCGCGAGCAGAATGCCGGCCATCATCAGCGCGGCGCGGGCGTGCGCGTCGATGCGCTTACGCTGCATGTCGACGTTCGGGTAGTTCACCATCAGCGCGATGCACAGCCCGACCATGAACATGATCGCGGGCGGAATCTTCTCGCCCATCGCGACCATCGTGCCGAGCACGACGACCGTCAGCACGATGTTGAACCAGAAGTTCTTCGGGCGGCGCAGCGCCTGCTCTTCGGGCGTCAGCTCGCGCTTCGGCGCGGAAAAAGCGCCGTTCGCGCTCGAATAGCCGAGGCGCTTCTCCTCGCGGCGGCCGAGCCACCACGCCATGCCGAACACGAAGACGAGGCCGATTGCCTGCACCGGAATCAGCGGATTGAACAGCGACGATATCGGCAGATGCAGCGACGCCGATGCGCGGATCATCGGCCCGGTCCACGGCAGGAAGTTGATGCCCGCCGCCATCGACACCGCCGCCGCGAGCACGCGCCGGTCCATGTTCAGGCGATCGTAGAGCGGCAGCATCGCCGGGATCGTCACGAGGAAGCACACGGCGCCGGAGCCGTCGAGATGAATCAGCAGCGCGAGCAGCGTCGTGCCCATCACGATGCGCGTCGGCTTCGTGCCGACCGCGCGCAGGATGCGGTCGATGATCGGATCGAGCGTGCCGGCATCCGTGATCGTGCCGAAGTAGAGAATCGCGAACACGAACATGCCGACGACCGGCGCGAGGCTCTTCAGGCCGTCGATGACGAACTTGCTCGTCGAGAGCCCGAAGCCGCCGATCAGCGACGCCGCGATCGGCACGATGATGAGCGCGACGAGCGGCGACATCTTTTTGGACAGAATCGCCGCGAGCAGGACGACGATGGTGGCGAGGCCGAGTAACGGCAGCATGAACGTGTCTCCGAATCTTGTCTTTTGATAAAGCCCAGAGTAAGTTCGGAGCGTGGATAACACAATTGAAATGATTTGATCGCAGCCATCACGAACCATAATGGATCTGAATCTACGTGATATCCGCGCGCTCGTCGCCGTGGCCGAAGCGGGCAGCTTCACGCGCGCGGCGCAACGGCTGAATCTGTCGCAGCCGGCGTTGACGGTGCAGATACGCAGGCTGGAGGAAGCGGTCGGCGCGCGGCTCTTCGATCGCAACAGCCGCAACGTCGCGCTGACGCCGACCGGGCGCGAGTTGCTGCCGCTTCTGCGCAAGTCGCTGCGGGACATGGAGAACGTGCTGCGCGATGCGCGCGCGCTGGGCATCGGCGAAAGCGGCACCATCCGCATCGCGTGCCTGCCGACGTTCGCGGCGAGCGTGTTGCCCGAATTGATCATCGGCATGAAGCGCGAGGTGCCGCGCGTCGGCTTTCAGATTCGCGACGTCGTGGCGAGCACCGTGAATGCGCTCGTGCGCAGCGAGGAAGTCGATATCGGACTGACCGGCGGCGATGTGACGGACGCGCTGATCGAAGTGCTGCACGCGGGCGTGGACCGGCTCGTCGCCGTATGTCCGAAGGCGCATGCGCTCGCGAAGAAGCGCCGCATCGCGCCCGACGATCTCGCGCGCGTGCCGCTCGTGCTCACCGCGCCGGGCACGAGCGTGCGCGCGGTCGTCGATGCGGCGCTCGGCAACACGCACGCAGCGCTCGACATCGCCTGCGAGCCGACTTACATGATGACCGCCGTCGCGATGGTGCGCGCCGGGTTGGGCGTGACGATCCTGCCCGAGACCGCGCGCGAGGTGCGCGCGGAACCCGGGCTCGTCGTGAAGCCGATCGACCACCCCGCGTTCGCGCGACCGATCGCCATCGTGAAGAAGCGCGGCAGGACCTTGCCGGCGGTGACGGAGCGGTTCGTCGAAAGCATGCGCGAGGCGATGCGGGCGCCCCGCTGAAAGACACGCTTACTTCTGCATCGTCGCCATGTCGATCACGAAGCGATATTTCACATCGCTCTTCAACATGCGCTCGTACGCGTGGTTGATCTCGTCCATGCGAATCATCTCAATGTCCGACGTGATGCCGTGCTCGCCGCAGAAATCCAGCATCTCCTGCGTCTCCGCGATCCCGCCGATGAGCGAGCCGGCAAGCGAACGTCGCTTGAAGATCATGTTCATCACCGAGGGCGACGGATGCGGATGCTCCGGCGCGCCGACGAGCGTCATCGTGCCGTCACGCTTGAGCAGCGCCATGAACTGATCGAGATCATGCGACGCGGCCACCGTATTCAGAATGAAGTCGAAACTGTTGGCGTGCGCCGCCATCTGATCCGGATCTTTCGAGATCACCACTTCATGCGCGCCCAGCCGCTTTGCGTCCTCGGTCTTGCCCGGCGATGTCGTGAACAGCACGACATGCGCGCCCATCGCGGCGGCGAGTTTCACGCCCATGTGACCCAGCCCGCCGAGACCCACGATGCCCACCTTGTGCCCCTTTTGCACGTTCCAGTGGCGCAGCGGCGAGTAGGTGGTGATGCCTGCGCACAGCAACGGTGCGACGGCCGCGAGTTCGAGGTTTTCGGGGATGCTCAGCACGAATGCCTCGTCGACGACGATGCTGGTCGAATAGCCGCCCGCCGTGAAGCCGCCCGACTTCCTGTCCGGCGAGTTGTAGGTCTGGATGAAACTGTCGGGGCCGTCGCAGAACTGCTCCAGTCCTTCCTTGCAGGCATCGCATACGCGGCACGAATCGACCATGCAGCCGACGCCCGCGAGTGCGCCGACCTTGAACTTCGACACGTCCGAACCGACCTCGGCGACGCGCCCGACGATCTCGTGTCCCGGCACGACGGGATAGTTCGTGCCGCCCCATTCGTTTCTCGCCATGTGCAGATCGGAGTGACACACGCCGCAAAACAGAATGTCGATGCGCACGTCGTTCGGGCCGACATCGCGGCGCTGAATGTCGAGCGGGCCGAGCGGTTTGTCGGCTGCGGATGCCGCATAGGAATACGCTTTCAGCATGGCTGCTTCCTTCTTTGATTTGTATCAGTGAACGGGATCGGCGCTTGCTCACAGTGGAGAAGCGCGGCTATCGGGACAGACGTGCGAGATGGTCTCTTGTGTGCGGCAGCGAACGTTCGCCATCATGCTCCGCCACGCGTTGCGAGCGACTTGCCGATCGCGCCGGTATTTAGGCGGGAACGCGCAACGTCAGTACTGTATGCCTATCAGAAATTATCTGCCGAAACGACGGGGCACGGCTCGCGTCGTTGGAGAATTTGACAATCGACGCCGTGCGGATCGACCTCCCGGCGCGAGCATTTCGAGAGAGCGGAACGATGAAAGCAAAAGCCATCACGGCGAGCATCGGCATGCCGGGCGGCGCGGTCAGCGCCGAGTTTCACATCGATACGGGGCGTCTCAGGATCTTCGAACGCGGCACGCTGCGCGTCGAATTGTTTCCACCGCAGTCATGGTTCACGGTGGCGTCCGTGGCGGGCAACAGCCGCTGGGGCACGCGGCCGCGCGAAGCGGATATTCGTCTCGTCGTCGAGAACTTCATTCTGCAACGCTTCGGCATGACCGCGTATCAGGGCGAGGCTTCGTGCGCGCAGTCAGTGTCCGATGCCGCCTGAATTTTTCCTTGCAAAGCATTCCGAATCTTTTATCGCTCAGTGCCGGCTTCGCATGGGCGGCCGATAACCGGGAATCTGATGCAGCGCGCGATCGCACGCGACCGAAAGCGCCGCCAGCCGATCGACGTTCGCGCGCATGTCGGCCTGCGTGCGCGAAATCGTCTCGCGCAATACTTCGAGCCGCGGCATGATGCGCTTTGCGATCGCGGCGCTCTCCTCCTCGCTGCCGAGCAACGCTTCGGCGTCTTCACGCGCTTCGCGCAGTTCCATCATCGCGACCTTGTTCTGCGCGACGAGGCGCGCATAGGTTTCCGCGAGTTCGCCGAGGCCCATCGATCGCATGCGCTCGACGAAAGTGCGCGTCGAGATCATCGCGAGTTCGCCCGCGTCGTAGGCCATGAACTGGACGTCGGCAATCGAAAGGGCGATGCGTCCTTCAGGTGTGGCGAATTCGAGCTTGGTCGGCATGATGCTTGATATCCGTTATCGATGAATTGACCGAATTCTAGAAAGCCTCCCGCTCGGAAAAAGTCGGAACGCGACGAAAGCGATATCGCGTGCGTGAAATTCAGCGCTACGCAATGCGCGCCAATCCAATTCGCGTGGTTGTCATTCATTCGAAGACGCGAAACATTGCGCGTCGATTGAATCGAATATCGTCACGATTCGCCTGAGCGCATTTAATCAACCGTTGCACAATCGCCGCCCGGTCCTTAGCGATTTCGAGCTTGAAAAGATGCATTCGATATACCAACAATGGAGTCATCTTTCGCGCTGGCCACCCCACAACGCCAACCGGGATCTGACGCGCCCCATGAATGAAGAAGACGAAATCCGCAAATCCGAAGAGTTGCGCAGCTTTCTGTTTCTGACCGTCGTCATGGTTCCCGTGCTCACGGTCATGATCATCGCCACTTACGGATTCGCCGTCTGGTTTTATCAAATGCTGATCGGCGGCCCGCCACATCATTAACGAGCGTCACGACTAATCAAATAATATGGAGCTCAAGCCCGTCGATAGCAGCAATCGTTTCGAAGATCAGACCGATGGGTCTTGTGAGTTTCACATAGCAGGGGTCGTTGTATACGCCCGTATAGAAACCCTGCAGCAAATCAAAGAGGCGCTCGCGGCTTTGCCCGGCGCTCAGGTTCACGGATCGAGCGCCGACGGCAAAATCGTTCTCACGCTCGAAGGCGATCGCTCCTCTCGTGTCGCCGAACAATTGCAAGCGGTGCAATCCACGCCCGGTGTCATCAGCACCGCGCTCGTCTATCAGCATCACGAACACGCCGATCCGCTCACCGAGGACATCGCCGATGAAACTGACTCGTCGCGCGTTCATTAAGCAGACGGCCGCCAGCACGGCGGCCGCGTCCGCGGGCATCACGCTGCCCGGCATGCAGGCCGTCGCCCAGAGCGACGACATCGCCTGGTCCAAAGCGCCCTGCCGGTTCTGCGGCACGGGCTGCGGCGTGCTCGTCGGCGTAAAAGGCAATCAGGTCGTCGCGACGCAGGCGGACCCGCAGGCGGAAGTCAATCGCGGGCTCAATTGCGTGAAGGGCTATTTCCTCTCGAAGATCATGTACGGTCAGGACCGCCTGACCACGCCGCTCATGCGCATGAGAGACGGCAAGTTCGACAAGAACGGCGAATTCCTGCCGGTGTCCTGGGACACGGCGTTCAACGAGATGGCCGAGCAGTTCAAGCGCGTGCTCAAGGAAAAAGGGCCGACCGCCGTCGGCATGTTTGGCTCGGGCCAATGGACCGTGTGGGAAGGCTACGCCGCCGTCAAGCTGATGAAGGCGGGCTTTCGCAGCAACAACATCGATCCGAATGCGCGGCACTGCATGGCCTCGGCCGTGACGGGCTTCATGCGTACCTTCGGCATGGACGAGCCGATGGGCTGCTACGACGATATCGAGGCCACCGACGCCTTCGTGCTGTGGGGCTCCAACATGGCCGAGATGCATCCCGTGTTGTGGACGCGCGTGACCGCGCGGCGGCTCTCGAACCAGAACGTGCGCGTCGTCGCGCTGTCGACCTTCGAGCATCGCTCCTTCGATCTCGCCGACGAGACCATCGTTTTCACGCCGCAATCCGATCTCGCGATCATGAATTACATCGCGAACTACATCATCAAGAACGGCAAGGTGAACCGCGAGTTCGTCGACAAGCATACGAACTTCAAGAAGGGCAATACGGATATCGGTTATGGGCTGCGGCCCGATCACCCGCTGCAGAAGGCGGCGAAGAACGCGGGCGATCCGAACGGCGCGCAGCCGATCACGTTCGACGAATTCGCGCAGTTCGTCTCGCGCTACGACGCGGCCTATGTGACGAAGATTTCCGGCGTGCCGAAGAACAAGCTCGACCAGCTCGCGCAACTGTACGCGGATCCGAAGACGAAGGTCGTGTCCTTCTGGACCATGGGCTTCAATCAGCACACGCGCGGCACGTGGGCCAACAACATGGTCTACAACCTGCATCTGCTGACGGGCAAGATCTCGACGCCGGGCAACAGCCCGTTCTCGCTGACCGGCCAGCCGTCCGCGTGCGGCACGGCGCGTGAAGTCGGCACGTTCTCGCACCGCCTGCCCGCCGACATGGTCGTGACCAACCCGAAGCATCGCGAGGAAGCGGAGCATATCTGGAAGCTGCCCGCCGGAACCATTCCCGACAAGCCGGGCTTTCACGCCGTCCTGCAGAACCGCATGCTGAACGACGGCAAGATCAACGCCTACTGGGTGATGGTCAACAACAACATGCAGGCCGCCGCGAACATCAACAACGAAGCGTTGCCGGGGTATCGCAAGGATTCGAATTTCGTCGTCGTGTCGGAGGTCTATCCGACCGTCACGGCCGTCGCCGCCGACCTGATCCTGCCGTCCGCGATGTGGGTCGAGAAAGAAGGCGCGTACGGCAACGCGGAGCGGCGCACGCAGTTCTGGCATCAACTGGTGCAGGCGCCCGGCGGGGCGCACTCGGATCTCTGGCAGATCGCGGAATTCTCCAAGCGCTTCAAGGTCGAGGAAGTGTGGCCCGCCGACCTCCTCGCGAAGAAGCCGGAATACAAGGGCAAGACGCTCTACGACATCCTTTTCCGTAACGGCCAGGTCGACAAGTTTCCCGCTTCGCAAGTCGATCCGAAGTATCGCAACAACGAGGCGGCGGCATTCGGCTTCTATATTCAGAAGGGCTTGTTCGAGGAATATGCGAGCTTCGGACGCGGGCACGGCCACGATCTCGCACCGTTCGACATGTATCACCAGGCGCGCGGCATCCGCTGGCCGGTCGTCAACGGCAAGGAGACGCTCTGGCGCTACAAGGAAGGCTCCGATCCTTACGTCAAGGCCGGCGCCGACTGGCAGTTCTACGGGAATCCGGACGGCCGCGCCGTGATCTACGCGCTGCCCTACGAGCCGCCCGCCGAATCGCCCGACAAGGAGTATCCGTTCTGGCTCGCGACCGGGCGCGTGCTCGAGCACTGGCACTCTGGATCGATGACGCGCCGCGTGCCCGAGCTCTATCGCGCGTTCCCGAACGCGGTGTGCTTCATGCATCCCGACGACGCGAAGGCGCTCGGCATCCGGCGCGGCGTGGAAGTGCGCGTGATATCGCGACGCGGCGAGATGCGCACGCGCGTGGAGACGCGCGGCCGCGACAAGCCGCCGCGCGGGCTCGTCTTCGTGCCGTGGTTCGATTCGAGCCAGCTCATCAACAAGGTGACGCTCGACGCCACCGATCCGATCTCGTTCCAGACCGACTACAAGAAGTGCGCGGTCAAGATCGTGCGGGTCTAGGAGCAGACGCCATGCGCACGCTAACCGCCGTCGTCATCGGATCATTTCTCTTGCTGGCCGCGCTCGCGATCGCGCAGCCCACGATTCCCGGCCTGCCGTTCCACGACTCGCTGCGCGGCACGACGCCGCTCGCAGACGAGCCGAAGGCGCCGCTCATCGCACCGACCGAGAACAAGGACGTGATACGCGGCCTCAACTACGCGCAGCAGCCGCCGACGATCCCGCACAAGATCGACAACTATCAGCTCGACAAGAACGCGAACCGCTGTCTCGCGTGTCATGCGCGCAGCCGCGCGGAAGAAAGCGGCGCGGTGCCCGTCGCGGTGTCGCATTACATGGACCGCGACGGCGTGGTGTCCGGGCACCTGTCGCCGCGACGCTACTTCTGCACGCAGTGCCACGTTCCGCAGGCCGATGCGAAACCGCTCGTCGGCAATACGTTCGTCGCCGTCGAAGATATCAGGCAGCAGCCGGCCCGGACCAAGAAGCGATAAACGACAAGCGACCATCATGTGGGCACTGATCAAGCGCTACTGGATCACCATTCGACGACCGAGCCTCTATTACAGCCTCGGCTTTCTGACGCTGGGCGGCTTCGTCGCGGGCGTGATCTTCTGGGGCGCCTTCAACACCGCGATGGAATTGACCAATACCGAAGTCTTCTGCACCGGCTGTCACGAGATGCGCGACAACACCTACGCCGAGCTGAAGAACACGATCCACTTCAGCAACCGCACCGGCGTGCACGCAAAGTGCTCGGACTGCCATGTGCCGCATGAGTGGACCGACAAGATCGCGCGCAAGATGCAGGCGTCGAAGGAAGTGTGGGCGAAGATCTTCGGCGTGGTGAACACGCGCGAGAAATTCCTCGACAAGCGGCTCGAACTGGCCGAGCACGAATGGGCGCGCTTCAAGGCCAACGATTCGCTCGAATGCCGCAACTGCCACTCGTTCCAGTACATGGACTTCACGCGGCAGAGCCCGCGCGCGCAGGAGGCGCATCAGCGCTTTCTCGAAACGGGCGAGAAGACGTGTATCGATTGTCACAAGGGCATCGCGCATGAACTGCCGAACATGGCGAAGGCCCAGGAGATCGAGGACAGAAAGAAGAAGTAGACGACGCGACAACAGGAGACATCGATGCTCAGCGCCCGGCAACTCGACGTGATGCGCGGCAGCCGCACTATCGTGGCCGGCGTGGACTTGTGCATCGATGGCGGCGCGGCGTTGCTGATCCACGGCGCAAACGGCAGCGGCAAGAGTTCGCTGATCGCCGCGCTCGCGGGCCTGTTGCCGCCCGCCCGCGGCGCCGTATGCTGGCGCGGCGCGAACGTGCGCGACGATCCCGCGCGCTTCAGACGCGAGCTCGCCTGGCTCGGCCACGCCGACGGCTTCAACGGCGAGCTGACGGTCGCGGAGAATCTCCGCTTCGCCGCATGGCTCGGCGCGCACGCCACGCACGCAAACGAGCGCGTCGTGCTCGATCGGGCCGGCGTGCTGCCGCTCATGCACACGCGTCTGAACCGTCTGTCGCAAGGGCAGAGACGGCGCGTCGCGCTCGCGCGCCTCGTGCTCGCGGGCAAGCCGCTCTGGCTGCTCGACGAACCCACCGAAGCCATCGACGATACCGGCGCGCTCTGGTTCGCCGCCTGCATCGACGATCATCTGCGCGGAGGCGGCATGCTCGTCGCGACGACGCATCGCCCGCTCGCCGTCGATGCCGCGCGCACACGGCATCTGTATCTCGAACGGTGCGCGTCGTGATCGGGCTGACGCTCCGGGTGGTCCGCCGCGAACTGCTGCTGAACTGGCGCTCGCGCACGGTGACGCTTTCCGTGCTGCTGTTCTTCGTGCTCGCATCGAGTCTGTTTCCGCTCGGCATCGGTCCCGATGCAACGCTTCTTCATGCGATCGCGCCGGGCGTGCTGTGGGTGACGGCATTGTTCGCGGCCTTGCTTTCGGCGGGCCAGCTCTTCAGCAACGACTTCGCGAGCGGCGCGCTCGAACAGATGCTGCTGTCGCCGCAGCCGCTCGCGGGCATCGTGCTCGGCAAGATCGCCGCGCACTGGATCACGACCGGGCTCGCGCTCGTCGTGCTGGCGCCGGTCGTCGCGCTCGAATACGGGCTCGACGCGCGCACGATCCTGATGCTGATGGCATCGCTGCTGATCGGCACGCCGCTGCTTTCGCTGATCGGTTCGATGGGCGCGGCGCTCACGCTCGGCGTGCGCGGCGGCAGCGTCGTGCTCGCGCTGCTGCTTCTGCCGCTCTATGTGCCGGTGCTCGTGTTCGGCGTCGGCGCGGCCGATCCGGCGGCGAGCGCCGCGTGGTCCAACGCGAATTTTTCGCTGCTCGCCGCCGCGCTGTGTGTCGCGCTCTGGCTGTGCCCGTGGGCGAGCGCGGCGGCGCTGCGCATATCGATGGAATAGCGCCTATGACATGGTTCCGCTACGCCTCTCCGCGCAACTTCGAACGCTTCGCCGCGCGCGCGACGCCGTGGTTCGCGCTCGCGTCGGTGGTGTGCATCGTGGCGGGGCTTGCGATCGGCCTCGCCGTCGCGCCCGCCGATGCGCTGCAACGCGATATCTATCGCATCATGTTCGTGCATGTGCCCGCCGCGTGGATGTCGATGTTCATCTACCTCGTGATGGCCGCGTACTGCGCGCTGCATCTGACGATGAACGCCCGCCTCTCCGCAATGATGGCCCGCGCGCTCGCGCCGACGGGCGCGCTCTTCACCGCGATCGCGCTGATCTCCGGCGCGCTGTGGGGCAAGCCGACCTGGGGCGCGTGGTGGGTCTGGGACGCGCGGCTCACGTCCGAGCTGGTCCTGTTCTTTCTGTATGTCGGCTTCATCGCGCTGCATGCGGCCATCGACGGCACGCGCCGCGCCGATCGCGCCTGCTCGGTGCTCGCGCTGATCGGCGTGGTGAATATCCCGATCATCTATTTTTCCGTGCAATGGTGGTACACGCTGCATCAGGGGCCGTCGCTCGGCTTCGGCAGCGGCGTCGCGATGGAGAAATCGATGGCATGGGGCATTGTCGTGATGACCGCGGGTTTCTGGTCGTATGCGATCGCCGTGACGCTGGCGCGCGTGCGCGTCATCATGCGCGCGGAGCAACGCGTGCGCGCGGACGACGAACGTCCGTCGCGAATCGAGGAGCGCGCCGCATGAACACGTTCGCAACCGTCCTGACGATGCTCGCCGCGAATCCGCTTCTGTCCGCGGCGCTCGCGGTCACCTTCGTACTGATGGGCGCGGAAACGTGGATCGTGCGTCGCGCGTTGCGCGAGCCGGAGATGCGCCGATGAAGGCGCGTCATCGCCGCTTTGCGTTCGTCGCGCTCGGCGTCGCGAGCGTCGCGCTGGCGTGTGCGTTCGTGCTCAACGCGTTTCGCGCCAACGTGATGTTCTTCGTGAGCCCGAGCCAGATCGTCGAGCATCAGGAAACGCGCACGCAGCGCTTCCGGCTCGGCGGTCTCGTGGAACGCGGCTCGCTCGCGCGCAGCGCCGACGACCGCACGGTGAGCTTCATCGTCACCGACGAGCGCGCGTCGATTCCCGTCATCTACACGGGCGCGCTGCCCGATCTTTTTCGCGAAGGCAGTGGCGTCGTCGCCCAAGGCACGCTCGCAGCCGACGGGCGCTTTCACGCCGACGAAGTCCTCGCCCGGCACGACGAGAAGTACACGCCGCTGCAACTCGAACGCGCGCTGCGCGAAGTGCGCGCGGCGGCGGACGCGAACGCGGGAACCCGCCGATGATTCCCGAACTCGGCCAGTTCGCGCTGATTCTCGCGATGCTGCTCGCGCTCGTCTCGGGCATCGTGCCGATGCTCGGCGCACGTCTGAACATCGAGCGATGGATGCGCATGGCCGCGCCCGCCGCCTGCGGGCAGTTCGTGTTCGCCGCGATCGCGTTCGGCTGTCTCGCGGCGTCGTTTCTCGGCGACGATTTCTCGGTGATCTACGTCGTCGGGAATTCGAATTCGGCGTTGCCGGCCATCTATCGGTTCACCGCGGTCTGGGGCGGTCACGAAGGTTCGCTGCTGCTGTGGGCGCTGCTGCTCACGCTCTGGATGCTCGCCGTCGCGTGCTTCGGCAAGCGCCTGCCGCTGCCGTTCGCCGCGCGCGTGCTCGGCGTGATGAGCTGGATCGATGCGGGCTTTCTGCTCTTCATGCTGCTGACGTCGAATCCGTTCACGCGCATCCTGCCGCCCGCGATGAACGGCCGCGATCTCAATCCGCTGTTGCAGGATCCCGGCATGGTGATTCATCCGCCGCTGTTGTACATGGGCTATGTCGGCTTCTCGGTCGCGTTCGCGTTCGCCATCGCCGCGCTGCTCGATGGCAAGCTCGACGCCGCCTGGGCGCGCGCATCGCGTGCCTGGACGCTCGCCGCGTGGATCTTCCTCACGCTCGGCATCATGCTCGGCAGCGCGTGGGCGTACTACGAGCTCGGCTGGGGAGGATGGTGGTTCTGGGATCCGGTCGAAAACGCGTCGTTCATGCCGTGGCTCGTCGGCACCGCGCTGATCCATTCGCTCGCCGCGACCGCGAAGCGCGGCGCATTTCGCGCGTGGAGCGCATTGCTCGCGATCTGCGCGTTCTCGCTTTCGCTGCTCGGCACGTTCCTCGTGCGCTCGGGCGTCGTGACCTCGGTGCACGGCTTCGCGTCCGACCCGGCGCGCGGCGTCTTCATCCTCGCGTTGCTGGCGTTGTTTTCGGGCGGCGGGCTCGCACTGTTCGCGTGGCGCGCGCCGCGCGCCGCATCGGCGGTCGGCTTCGAACCGGTCTCGCGCGAGGCCCTGCTGTTGTCGAACAATCTGCTGATGCTCGTCGCCGCCGCGTCGGTGATGCTCGGCACGCTCTATCCGATGGTCCTCGACGCGCTCGATCTCGACAAGATCTCCGTCGGCGCCCCCTATTTCGACAGCGTGTTCGTTCCGCTGATGGCACCCGCGATCTTCCTGATGGGCGTCGGCCCGCTCGCGCGCTGGAAGGCCGCGCGCCTGCCGGAGCTTGCCGTGCGGCTGCGCTGGGCCGCGCTCGTGAGCGTCGCGACGGCGTTTCTGCCCGGCGTGTCGCGCCCGCTCGTGAGCCTCGGCTTCGCGCTCGCCGCGTGGACGTTCACGACGATCGCGACGAGCGTGATCGAGCGCGTCGTGAAAGGGCGGCAACGCGTGCGGCTCGCGACCGCCGGCATGTGGCTCGCGCATGCGGGCGTCGGCGTGTTCATCGTCGGCGTCACGATGGTGAAGGGCTTTTCCATCGAACGCGATGCGCGGCTCGCACCCGGCGACAGCATCGATGCGGGCGGCTATCGCTTCCGTCTCGACGATGCGCGCGCGATCGACGGCCCGAACTATCGCGCGACGCGGGCGACGATCAGCGTGACGCGCGGCGGCGACGCCATTGCGATCCTGCATCCGGAGAAGCGCGAGTTCCTCGCCTCGAACATGCCGACGACCGAAGCCGCCATCGATCACGGCGTGCTGCGCGATCTGTACGTCGCGCTCGATCAGCCGGCGGGCGGCAGCGCGTGGACCGTGCGCGTCCAGATCAAGCCGTTCGTGCGCTGGATCTGGGGCGGCTGCGTGCTGATGGCGCTTGGCGGCCTGCTCGCGGCGGCGGACCGGCGCTACGCGAAGCTGCGGGCGACGCGGCATGCCGCCGCCGTCGCGATCGGCGCAAAGCCGCCACGAACGATCGGCGAGACCGGACGATGAAGCGCTTCCTGATTCCCCTCGTCCTGTTGGGGCTGCTCGTGACCCTGCTCGCGGCCGGACTGCGGCACGATCCACGCCATCTGCCGTCGGCGCTGATCGGCAAGCCCGCGCCCGGGTTCGATCTGCCGCGTCTCGATGTCGCCAATCAGACGATGTCGTCGGACGCGTTGCGGGGTCAGGTGTGGATTCTGAACGTGTGGGCGTCGTGGTGCGCGGCGTGCCGCGACGAGCATCCCGTTCTCATGGATTTCGCGGCGAGCGGCGCGGTGCCGGTCTACGGCCTCAACTACCGCGACGAGCGCGAGCCTGCGCTGCAATGGCTCAAAGCGGCGGGCAATCCGTATGTGACTTCGTTCGTCGATCGCGATGGCCGCACCGGCATCGACTACGGCGTGTATGGCGTGCCGGAGACCTTCGTGATCGATGGCGCGGGCGTCGTGCGCTACCGGCAGGCCGGGCCGCTCACGCGCGCATCGCTCGACGGCGTGATCCTGCCGCTCGTCGGCAAGCTGCAAAAGGAGAACGCGCGTGATTAGGCGCTATGCGTGGATCGTGCTTGCGTGCATCGGGTGCGCGCACGCGCAGGCGTCGCCCGACGACGAACGCGCGCGCCATCTCGCGGAGCACTTTCGCTGCGTCGTCTGCCAGAACCAGAGCCTCGCCGATTCGAACGCGGACCTCGCCGCCGATCTGCGCGCGCGCATTCGCGAGCAAGTCGGGCAAGGCGCGAGCGACCAGCAGATTCAGGCGTACATGGTCCGCCGATACGGCGATTTCGTGCTGTATCGCCCGCCCGTGAAGCCGGTGACATGGGCGCTGTGGTTCGGGCCATTCGCCGTGCTCGCGGCCGGCGCGATCGCGATGGCGCTGCACATCCGGCGCGCCCGCCACGCGCGTCATCGAAGGAGCTCGAGCCGATGATCGCGTTCTGGCTGATCATTGCCGCGATGATGCTCACCGCGCTCGCGTGCGTCGTGCCGCCGCTTCTGTGCGCGCCGCTCGCCCGGCGCGGCACCACGCACGCCGCGCTCGCCGGCTTGCTGATCGCGCTCGTGCCGGCATCCGCGCTCACGCTATACATGCGCATCGGCGATCCGGCGGCGCTCGCGATCCAGACCGCGGCGCGTGCATCGACAGGCGAGCACGCGGACACACCGGCATCGATGGAAGCGGCGGTCAGTCTGCTCGCCGCGCGGCTGCGGCGCAGTCCCGACGACGCCCAGGGCTGGGCGATGCTCGCGCGCTCGTACATGGTGCTCGATCGGCCCGGCGATGCGACGCAAGCCTATCGGCGCGCGGTCGCGCTCAGCCCGCGCGATGCCAATCTGCTCGCCGATTACGCCGATGCCATCGCAAGCGCGAACGGCGGCGAACTCGACGACGCCACGCTCAAGGTCATCGATGCGTCGCTCGCGCTCGACGCGGATCAACCGAAAGCGCTGGCGCTGGCTGCATCGGCAGCGCTCGACCGGCGCGATTACGCGCGCGCCATCGGATTCTGGGAACGCTTGGGCAAAGTGCCGGACCTCGCGCCGCAGATCGCCCAGCAGGCGCAGAAGAATATCGACGCGACGCGGGCGATTATCGCGAGTGGAAACGAGGCTTCGATCGAAGTCCGCGTGCGCCTGAGTCCGGAGCTGGCCAAGCGCGTGCGCCCGACCGATACGGTCTTCGTCTACGCGCTCGCCGACGATGGATCGCGCATGCCGCTCGCAGTGCAGCGCCTGAGCGCGAATCAGTTGCCCGCGACCGTGTATCTGGACGATTCCATGTCGATGACGCCGACCCGCCGTCTCTCGGACTTCGCGCGCATCAGCATCGATGCGCGCGTGTCGGCGTCGGGACAGGCGCGGCCCACGCCCGGCGATCTGACCGGATCCAGCGGACCCGTGTCGACAAAAGGCGCAGGCGTGGTTGAAGTGACGATCGGCGATATCGTGCGCTAGGCGGGCGGCTCAGCGGGATTTGGCGGCGCCGGGTCGAATCGAGCTGACGCCGTCGGCGATATCGAGATCCCAATCGCCCTGCTCATACCAGTCTTCCCCGAGCAATTCGGCCGGATGCTGCGTGCGGCTCGAACCGTTGCCGCAACGCATGGCGTCCGTCGCGCAATAGTGATCGCAGCCCCAGCAATTGCGCTCGGGATGCTTTGGGTTCAGGGGAAAGCGCTTCGACATCGTATGGCACTCCTTTGGCTGCGGCCGTCAGGCTAACGACATCTAGCCTACGACCGCGCCGCTTTCGGGCCAATAGGAAAGCGACGATCGGTCATGGCGCACAGCGAAACGCGCTGTTTCTTCTTTCAGCACGCCGCCGACGGGGCTTTCGTCACGCCTGTCAACAGCAACTCGATCAGATCGCGCACGCTGCGGATCGCCGCGCCGAACGGCAGCTTTTCGCGTCCGCGGAAAAACAGGCCATTGCCGACGTCGCCGCGCAACGCCGCTGCGAGGCGCGTATCGATGCAGAAGTGACCGAATTTCTCGATGCCGTCGCGCAGGCCGCACGCGCTCAGACACTCGAGCCCCGACGGGCACGTCTGCTTGCGCGCGCCGATCTTCGTGCGGATGCGTTCCTCGTTGCGCAGATAGCGCATGAGCCACGGCGTTTTCACGGCGCGCGCGGGCAGGCCCGTCACGCTGATGAATTCGACGATATCGTCCGGCTTCGCTTCGACCAGCACGCGCTTGAACTCGGGATGGGCATCCCCTTCTTGCGTGACGGCGAACGGCGTACCGATCTGCACGCCGTTGGCGCCGGCCGCGAGCCACGTGCGCACGGCTTCGTGACTGTTGATGCCGCCCGCGACGATCACCGGTACGTCTTCGCGCTTCAGCCCGAGCGCCGCGAACGATGCATCGAGTTCGTTCAGCACGCGCTCGAAGCCGAAACGCTCGTCGTGCATGTCCGCGACGTCGCCGACGCCGAGATGGCCGCCCGCATGCGCCGGATGCTCGATCACGATGGCATCGGGCAAGCGGCCTTTCTTCATCCACTTCTTGAGCACGAGCGTGACGCCCCGGCTGTCGGAGAGAATCGGGATCAGCGCGATATCGCAGCCCTGCGTGAGATCGGGCAGGTCGAGCGGCAAACCGGCGCCCATCACGATGGCATCGGCGCCCTCTTCGCATGCCACGCGCACGTAATCGGCATGCGCGCTCACGGCCTTCATCACGTTGATGGCGATCATGCCGCGCCCTTCCGACAACGCGCGTGCCGCCCTTATTTCACGCGCGAGCGCGATCAGGTTCGCGCGTTCGAGCGTCGGCCGCGCGTGATCTTCGCGGCACATCGCGAGCAAGTCCTCATGGTGATGACGCAAGTCGATGCTCGCGATGGTGCCGAGCGCGCCTTCACGCGCGACGCTGCCCGCCAGCCGATGCGCGGAAATGCCGACGCCCATGCCGCCCTGCACGATCGGCAGCAGATTGCGGCCGCGAATGGTCAGCGGCGCGAAGGAATGAGCGTAAGAGGTCATGGGCATCTCGATTCGATATGAATTCATGGTGTACGGCTTATGTGATGCAAGCTCCCGGGCAGCGCGATGAGTCTTCAGGCGGCTTCCGTCGCCTGTGCCGCATCGTGCCCGACCGCGTAGATCGCGACCTGTACGCGGCTCGTCAGGTTGAGCTTGCGCAGGATATTGCGCACGTGAATCTTCACTGTGCTTTCCGCGAGCATCAGCGCGCGCGCGATTTCCTTGTTGCTCGCGCCGCGCGCCAGTTCGCGCATGATGTCGCGCTCGCGTGTCGTGAGCGGATCGACGGCAGCGGATGGCGTCGGGACCGGCGTGGCCTTTGGTGAGCGCATGCTGGCGATGAGCTTCGCCGTCATGCTGTCGGCGATCACGGGCTGGCCCGCTGCCGCCTTGCGGATCGCGTTAGCGAGCGTCTCTGTTTCGATGCTCTTGAGCAGATAGCCGCACGCGCCATCGCGCAATGCAGTCGCGAGTTCGTCGAGATCCTCGGATACGGTCAGCATGAGGACTGCCGTTTGTGGCACGTCCTGCACGAGCAGCTTCAGCGTTTCGAGGCCGGACAGCCCAGGCATGTTGAGATCGAGCAAGATCACGTCCGGAAGAAACTGCTTCGCGCGCTTGAGCCCTTCGAGCCCTTCAGATGCTTCGCCGACGACTTCGAAATCGGATTGCCGTTGCAGAAGCGCGTGAACGCCCGAGCGAAACAGCGCGTGATCGTCGATCAAAAGAATGCGGATGGTCATGACACAACTCGAAGCGGCTCTCGAAACGAACGCGCGGAAGCCTGTTCAGGCAGCCTGACGCGCCACGGCCGGCAAGACGAGTTCGACGCGCGCGCCGTGTCCTGGCGCTCCGGTCAGCCGAAGTGTGGCGCCGAGCCTTTGCGCGCGCTCGCGCATGATGTGAAAGCCGACATGCGTCTCGCCAAGGACGGCCATCTCCTCGGGATCGTAGCCTTGGCCATCATCCTCGACAAGGAGGCTGAAGTCGGGATCATTGACGATAGTCACGATAACGTGCTGCGCCTCCGCGTGTTTGCGAATGTTTGACAGTGCCTCCTGCAGAATGAAAAGCACCTGCAATTGCTGATCCGGCGGCAGCGGCAGACCGCCTTCATCGCGATACTCGAGCGAAGGGGTGATGCCAGTCTGCACGCCGAAGCGTTCGATCGATTCATTCACCGCGCGTCTAAGTTCACCGCTGCCGAGCCTCGTGCGGAAATTCATCAGCAGTTCGCGCACGTCGTCGTAGCTTTCGGCTACGCCGCCCGCGAGCAAGGGTACGATCTCGCGGATCTCGTCCGTGCGCTCCTCACGCGTGGCCGTGTCCAGCAGATGCACCTGCATTTTCAGAAAATTGAGGCTCTGCGCAATGCTGTCGTGCAAGCCCTGAGCGACGAGATTGCGCTCCTCCGATACCGCCAGTTGCCGCGCCAGCGCCGCGAGCCGACGTCCTTTGAGCGCCGTGCCGAAGTGCGCGCCGAGTGTTTCGAGCAGTTGCGCTTCCGACGCCGGAATGGTCCTTTCGCCGCTGAAATGCAGCGAAAATGCGCCGAGCCTTTCGCCTTGCGACACGATGTTGAACGCAGCGACACTCGCGCATTCCGCGCGCCGACAAGGCCGCACGCCACACGCGCAGGCAACGGGGGCGAAGCAGCGCGCATCCTGAAGCAACGGCGCGGGAAGTCCTTCCGAACCGATCAGACACACCTGACCGTCTTCAGTGAAGAGGCGCACCGCCGCACCGTCCGCGTCGAATTGACGCGTGAGGCGTACGAGAAAGCCGCGGCACAACGCGTCGACATCGTTCGGCTGATTCACGAACGCCGCCATTTCATAGAGCGCCGTGAGTTCGCGGTTCTGCGCGGCAAGCTCGGCCGTCTTCGCTTCGACGCGGCCCGCGAGATCGCGATAGAGCGCCTGCAGTTCCGCCGCCATGCGATTGAAGCCCGCGGCAAGATGTCCGAATTCGTCGTGCGTTTCGACCGGCAGACGCGCGTCGAACTCACGCGCTTCGATGCGTGCGAGTCCTTCCTGCAAGCGCTGCACCGGCACGACGATCCACAAATAGAGCAGATAGACGATTGCGGCGGTGCCGATGCACGCCATCGCTGCGAGCGCCATCTGCGATGTGCGCAACCACGCGGTCTTGCTCGCGTTTTCCCGTTCGATCAAACCGACGAGTTCATCCGCACCCGTGACAAAAGTGCGCAATTCAAGCAGATAGCGCGACACTGCCAGTGAATCCGCGGTGGCCATGCCTTCGCGCACATCGGGTTCGAGGCGCGCATGCCAGGCGTTCGCGACATGATCGAACTGGCGGCGCACGTCGACATCATCCGGAAGAAAGAGTGGGCGCGCCGGATCGCCTTTGCGCAGCCGATCGAGCGTCGCGTTCATCTGCTCGATCTGAAGTTGCAGGATCGGCGACGACGTTTGCGCGCCCTTCAATAGTGCGATCGCCACCGCATTCGCCCGCATGCGCAGGCTGCCCGCGTCGTTGATCGCTGCGCCTGCGCCTTGCAATTGCCACGAAAGCCAGAGCGTCCCGCCGATCATCGCGAGCACGAGAATCAGCGACACCATCGACAGCGTGACGATGCGTGTGGTCAGACGTTCGCGAAACGACGGCAGGGACATGCTTCTCGATTGACGGATTCAGCGGCTGCGGACCAGTTGCCAGGCGCGCCCGAGATAAGCGAGCGAAGCGAAGCCGCTCCAGACATGCACGAGACGCGTGAAGGGGAAGATCACGAAAAGGCTCATGCCCATGAACAAATGTACACGGAAGAGCAGCGGCGCATCCGCGACAAATTGCGCGGCATCCGCCTTGAACGTGACGATGTGCTGCGCCCAGGCCATGAGTTGCACCATCATCGAGCCGTCCATATGCCCGGCCGATACACCGATTGTTCCAAGGCCGAGCAGCAGTGTGATCAAGATCCAGAGCAGCAGCACGCGGTCGCCGACCGTCGTCACTGCGAACAGGCGCGTGCTGGTCAGCCGTCGATGCACCAGGATCAGCAAGCCCGCGAGACACATCGTGCCCATCGCCCCGCCGGCGACCATCGCGACGACCTGCTTGACGCTGTGCTGGATGCCGAGCGCGTCCCACACCGTAACCGGCGTGAGCAGACCGACGAGATGCCCGAAGAACAGCCCGAGAATCCCGACGTGGAACAAAATATTGCCGAGTCTGAGATTGCCACGATCGACGAGCTGCGTGCTGTCCGCCTTCCACGTATATTGCTCGCGCTCGAAGCGCATGAGGCTGCCGAACAGAAAAATGCACGCGGCGATATACGGATAGATGCCGAACACGAAGGAGTTGAGCATGTTCATCGTGCGTCCTTTGCGGTAAGTGCGTCCGCGCAAGCGGCCGTCGCGCCGCGCGGATGAAAGCGAATGGTCTGCGTCTCCTGACGCATGTGCGGCGCGAGCAGCGGTTCGACGCCGTCCGGGCCCGGCCCGAAGGTTTCGAGCATCTCGTCCATGTCGCGCACCGGTGGCTGCGTGAGCGGGCGCGGCTCGACCGTCGCGAGTTCGCGCAAGGCCGCAAACACGGCCGCATATGGGCTTTGATCTCGAAGGAGACGACCGCCGATCGCATCGAGCACGTGTATCGCATCGTCGAGCAATGACTGCGCGCGGGCCGGCTCGATCGCGCCCAGCACTTCGAGAAAGAGCGGCACGTAGTCGGGCAACTCGTTTGATTCGATCTCGAAGCCGAGACTGCGATACTCGCCGAGCAGATCAACCATCGCCTGCCCGCGATCCCGGCTTTCACCGTGGATGTGTTCGAACAGATGCAACGAATGCGACGGATTGCGATCGAACGTGGCCACGTACGTCAACTGCGATTCGATCAGCGGACGCTTCAGCGATGCGATCAACGGCGCGAGACGCGCTCGATCGCGCGGCCAGTGTCGCAGTGCGGCTTCGATCTCCGGCAGCGCGTCCAGAAGCGCGGGCTCAGGATAGTCGAGCAGCGCGGAAAGAATGGGATAAAGCGACATCTTATGATCCTCGATCAACCTTCCTGCAGCGCTTTCTTGCGCGACTTCGGCAACGCCGCGTAGCTCACTTCGCCATGCGTGCGCGATCCGAAGAGCGACCCGTCCGACGTGCCCGGTGAGCCGCAATTGCCGAACGAGAAGCCGCAACTGCCCTTTTCGTCGAAACTGTCCTGAGCCATTTCCTTGTGCGACGACGGCACGACGAAGCGGTCTTCATAATTTGCGATCGCCATCAACTGATACATCTCTTCCACTTGCGCGGCCGTGAGGCCGACGTCGTTCAGCACGGCTGCGTCGTGCACGTTGTTCACGTTCTGGGCACGCTTGTAGGCGCGCATCGCGAGCATGCGATCGAGCGCGGCGACGATAGGCGCTTCATCGCCGGCGGTAAGCAGATTCGCGAGATAGCGCATCGGAATGCGCAGGCTCCTGACGTCGGGAATCACACCGGCCATGCCCATGTGGCCCGCATCCGCAGCCGATTGGATCGGCGACAGCGGCGGCACGTACCAGACCATCGGCAGCGTGCGGTATTCGGGATGCAGCGGGAACGCGACCTTCCACTCGCACGCCATGCGATAAACCGGCGAACGCTTCGCCGCATCGAGCCAGCTTTGCGCGATGCCCTGACGCAACGCTTCGGCCTGTATCTGCGGATCGTGCGGGTCGAGGAAGAGATCGAGTTGCGACTGATAGAGGTCCGTTGTTGCTTCGACCGATGCGGCCTCGGCAATCCGGTCGGCGTCGTACAGCATCACGCCGAGATAGCGGATGCGGCCCACGCACGTTTCCGAGCACACGGTCGGTTCCCCCGCTTCAATACGGGGATAGCAGAACACGCATTTCTCGGCCTTGCCCGACTTCCAGTTGAAGTACATCTTCTTGTACGGGCAGCCGGACACGCACATGCGCCAGCCCCGGCACTTGTCCTGATCGACGAGCACGATGCCATCGTCTTCACGCTTGTACACCGAACCCGACGGGCACGACGCGACGCACGCCGGATTCAGACAGTGCTCGCACAAGCGCGGTAGATACATCATGAAGGTGTTCTCGAAGGTCGAGTACATCTCTTTCTGCACATTCTCGAAGAGCGCGTCGCGGCCGCGCGACTCGAACTCGCCGCCGAGATCGTCTTCCCAGTTCGGCCCCCAGTGGATCTTCTCCATCTTCTTGCCGGTGATCGCGGACACGGGTCGCGCCGTGGGCGGCGTCTCCGAGAGCGGCGCATTCTGCAGGCGCTCGTAGTCGTAAGTGAACGGCTCGTAATAGTCGTCGATGGCCGGCAGGTTCGGGTTCGCAAATAGATTCGCGAGCACTTTCAGCTTCGGACCCTGACGCGGCTCGATGCGGCCGTCGGTTTTTCGGATCCAGCCGCCGTTCCATTTCTCCTGGTTCTCCCACTGCTTCGGGTAACCGATGCCCGGCTTCGTCTCGACGTTGTTGAACCACGCATATTCGACGCCATCGCGCGACGTCCACACGTTCTTGCACGTCACCGAACACGTATGGCAGCCGATGCACTTGTCCAGATTCAGGACCATCGCCACCTGGGCGCGGATCTTCATGATGCTGCTCCTTCCTTGAGCGGGCCTTCGAGCCACTCGACGTTCTTCATCTTGCGCACGATGACGTATTCATCGCGGTTACTGCCCACAGTGCCGTAGTAGTTGAATCCGTAGGCCTGTTGCGCATATCCGCCGATCATGTGCGTCGGCTTGAGCACCGTGCGCGTGACCGAGTTATGGATGCCGCCGCGCATGCCGCTCGTCTCCGCGCCCGGAACGTTGATGATCTTTTCCTGAGCGTGGTACATGAGGCACATGCCGCGCGGCACGCGCTGACTCACGACGACGCGTGCCGTCAGCGTGCCGTTCACGTTGAACACTTCGACCCAGTCGTTGTCCTTCAACCCGGCTTCCTTCGCTTCGACCTCCGACACCCACACATGCGGGCCACCGCGCGACAGCGTGAGCATGCGCAGGTTGTCCGTGTAGGTGGAGTGGATGCCCCACTTCTGATGCGGCGTAATCCAGTTCAGCACGAGCTCGCGCTCGCCGTTGGGCTTCGCGCCGAGCATCGGCGCAACGGTCTTCGTATCGATCGCGGGCTTGTAGACACATGAGCCTTCGCCGAAGTCCAGCATCCAGCGATGATCCTGGTAGAACTGCTGCCGCCCCGTGAGCGTGCGCCATGGAATCAGTTCGTGCACGTTCGTGTAGCCGGCGTTGTAGCTGACTTCCTCGGATTCGAGTCCGGACCATGTCGGCGCGGAGATGATCTTGCGCGGCTGCGCCTGAACATCGCGGAAGCGGATCTTGTCGTGTTCGCGGCCGAGGGCGAGATGCGAGTGATCGCGGCCCGTGATCTTCGAAAGCGCTTCCCATGCCTTCACCGCGACGTGACCGTTCGTCTCGGGCGCGAACGTGAGAATCATCTCGGCTGCATCGATGGCGGTCTCTAGCCGCGGACGCCCGTCGCTCTTGCCCGAAAGTTTCGCGAGCTCCTCCACTTCGTGCGCCGTATTCCAGTTGATGCCCTTTCCGCCGTTCCCGAGCTTCTCCAGCAACGGCCCGACCGACGTGAACTTGTCGTAGATCGCCGAGTAGTCGCGTTCGACAAGCGTCATCGAGGGCGCGGTCTTGCCGGGAATCAGATCGCATTCGCCGTGACGCCAGTCCTTCGGCTCGAACGCCTGGCCGAGTTCGCCCGGCGTGTCGTGCATGAGCGGCGTGCAGACGAGATCGGTGCGCGTACCAAGATGCTTGCCGCCGATTTCCGCGAACTTCTTCGCGATCGCCTTATAGATGTCCCAGTCGCTCTTGCTTTCCCACAACGGCTGCACCGCTTCCGACAACGGATGGATGAACGGGTGCATGTCCGACGTGTTGAGGTCGTTCTTCTCGTAGAACGTCGCGCTCGGCAGCACAATGTCGCCGTAGAGACACGTCGTGCTCATGCGGAAATCGAGCACAGTCAGAAGATCGAGCTTGCCTTGCGCCGCGTCGCGCACACTCACTTCGCCGGGCTTGATCGCGTCGGCTTCGTCATCGAACAGCGCATTCTGCGCGCCGAGCAGATACTTCAGGAAGTACTCGTGTCCCTTGCCCGAGCTGCCGAGAATATTCGAGCGCCATACGAACATGTTGCGCGGAAAGTTCGCGGGATTGTCGGGATCGTCGCACGCGAAATCGAGTTTGCCCGACTTCAGTTGCTCGACGGTGTATTCGATTGGATCGTGGCCCGCGCGCCTCGCGGCATCGACGATATCGAGCGGATTCGCACCGAGTTGCGGCGCCGACGGCAGCCAGCCCATGCGTTCGGACTTCGCGTTCATGTCGAGCATCGAGAGGTTCTCGTAGCGCGACTTGTCGGCGGTCGGCCCGAGAATCTCATCTACAGCGACCTTTTCATGACGCCACTGGCTCGTATGGTTATAGAAGAACGACGTGCCGTTCATCTGACGCGGCGGGCGCGACCAGTCGAGCGCGAACGCAAGCGGCGCCCAACCGAACTGCGGACGCAGCTTCTCCTGACCAACGTAATGCGCCCAGCCGCCGCCGCTCTTGCCGATACAGCCGCACATCATCAGCAGATTGATGATGCCGCGATAGATCATGTCGTTGTGATACCAGTGATTCAGCGCCGCACCGACGATCACCATGCTCTTGCCATGCGTGCGGTCCGCGTTGTCCGCGAACTCGCGCGCCACCTGGATCACGAGGTGGCGCGGGACGCTCGTGTGCTTTTCCTGCCACGCGGGCGTGTAGGGCACCTCGTCATCGTAAGAGGTGGCGACGTTCGCGCCGCCGAGACCCTGATCGACGCCATAGTTCGCCATCTGCAGGTCGTACACGGTCGCGATGCGAGCGTTCGTGCCGTCCGCGAGCGTGACGCGTTTCACCGGCACGCGGCGCGCGAGCAGCGCGTCGTGTTCCGCGCCGAAGTACGGGAAGCTCACGTCGACGACTTCGTCGTGCGCGTTGACGAGCGACAGGCGCGGATCGATATCACGGCCCGAGCCGCCGTCCTTCTGTTCGAGATTCCAGCGCCCGACTTTCGCGCCGCCATGGTGGTTCGCCTCACCCCAGCGGAAGCCGATCGTTCCGTTCGGCGCGACGATCCTGTCGCTCGTCTCGTCGATGACGAGCGTCTTCCATTGTGGATTGTTCGCTTCGTCGAGATCGCTCTCGAGTTGCGATGCGCGCAGGAAATGATCGGGCACGAGCGTGCCTTCATGCTCGCGCAGCACGACCAGCATCGGCATGTCGGTATAGCGCTTCACATAGTCGCGGAAGTACGCGGACTTGCCGCTCGCGTGGAATTCCTTCAGCACGACATGACCCATCGCCATGGCGAGCGCGGCGTCGGTGCCTTGCTTCGGCGCGAGCCAGATATCGCCGAACTTCACCATCTCGCCGTAGTCCGACGACACCGCGACCGTCTTCGTGCCCTTGTAGCGCACTTCGGTATAGAAGTGCGCATCGGGCGTGCGCGTTTGCGGCACGTTCGAACCCCATACCATCAGATACGTGGAGTTGTACCAGTCGGCCGATTCGGGCACGTCGGTCTGCTCGCCCCAGATTTGGGGCGATGCGGGTGGCAAATCGCAATACCAGTCATAGAAAGAGAGACACGCGCCGCCGATCAGACTCAGATAGCGCGCACCGGCGGCGTAGGAGACCATCGACATCGCGGGAATCGGCGAGAAACCGATCACGCGGTCAGGGCCGTATTTGCCGATGGTGTACGCATTCGCCGCCGCGATGATTTCAGTCGCCGTGTCCCAGTCCGCGCGCACGAAACCGCCGAGGCCGCGCACGCTCTTGTAGCGCTTCGCCTTCACCGGGTCTTCGCAGATCGACGCCCATGCCGCGACCGGATCGAGTGTTCTGCGCGCCTCGCGCCACATCTCGATGAGACGGCCGCGAACCATCGGATGCTTCACGCGCTGTGCGGCGTATACATACCAGCTATACGATGCGCCGCGCGGACATCCACGCGGCTCGTGATTCGGCAGATCGGGCCGCGTGCGTGGATAGTCCGTCTGCTGCGTTTCCCATGTGATCAGACCGTTCTTGACATAGACCTTCCATGAGCACGAGCCCGTACAGTTCACGCCATGCGTGGAGCGCACGATCTTGTCGTGCTGCCAGCGGCTGCGATAGCCGTTTTCCCATTTGCGGTCTTCGTTCACGACCGCGCCATGTCCGTTCGAAAACGTGGACTTGATACGCGACATGAACTTCAGCCGATCCAGAAAGTGACTCATCCGTTTCTCCGGGCGCGGCGGCCATGCGCCGCCGTGAATACATTGATTCGAGTGTAGGGGCGCGATGCCCGCGCGCCCATTCCTCAAAAGGAGCGATCGATGGGTATCGGACGGACTAGCACTCGCACTCCTTTTGGACTAGTTCAACACGGCATGTCCGCGTTGCGGCGCGCGTAGCAGAACCACGTCACCATCGCGCACAGCGCATAGAACGCGATGAAGCACCAGAGCGCGGCGCCGGGCGAGCCCGTCATGCTCATCGAGGTGCCGAAGCTGCGGGGAATGAAGAACCCGCCATAAGCGCCGATCGCGCCCGCGAAGCCGAGCACAGCAGCCGACTCCTTGCCCGCTTCGTGCAACGCCTGCTTTTTCGCGGCATCGGAATGGCCTGCGGCTTCGCGCTGCTTCTGCGTCAGGAAGATCACCGGAATCATGCGGAAGGTCGAGCCGTTGCCGATACCCGTCAGCGCGAACAATGCTACGAACATCGCGAGGAAGCCCGCGAAGCTGCCGCCCGCGCCGTCGTGAGGCAGACAGGTCATCACGCCGAAAACCGCCGCGATCATCGCGATGAAAGTCCACAGCGTCACGCGCGCCCCGCCAAGGCGATCCGAGATCCAGCCGCCGAGCGGGCGCGTGAGCGCACCGGCGAGCGGCCCGAGGAATGCGTAGGCCGTCGGATTGACCGATGGAAACTCCGCCTTGGTCAGCAGCGCGAGTCCCGCGGAGAAGCCGATGAACGAACCGAACGTGCCGATATACAGAAGACACATGAGCCAGTTGTGCTTGCGCCTGAAGATGACCGCCTGTTCCGAGAACGATGCCTTCGCGTCCGCGATGTCGTTCATCCCGAACCAGGCCGCGAGCGCCGAGATCACGATGAACGGTACCCAGATGAAGCCGGCGTTCTGCAGCCAGATGCCGCGCTCGACGCCGTTCACGTCGTAGGACTGGCCCGCGCCCGCAAGCGCGCCGAACACGCTCGCCGAGATCACGAGCGGCGTGACGAACTGCACGACGGACACGCCGAGATTGCCGATGCCCGCGTTCATGCCGGTCGCGAAGCCTTTCCGTTCTTTCGGAAAGAAGAAGCTGATGTTCGCCATCGAGGAGCTGAAGTTCGCACCGCCGAGGCCGCACAGCAATGCGAGCACGAGCAGCGTCGGATAGCTCGTCGACGGATCGCGCAATGCGAGACCCATGCCGATCGCGGGAATCAGAAGGCTGGCCGTTGAGAACGCGGTGAAGCGCCGTCCGCCGAAGATCGGCACGAGAAACGAATAGAAGATGCGCAGTGTCGCGCCCGAAACCGCAGGCAATGCGGTCAACCAGAACAACTGGTCCTTCGTGAAGTGAAAGCCGCCCTTGTCGAGACTGACGACGACGACGCTCCACAGCGACCATACGGCGAACGCGAGCGCGAGCGCGGGAATCGAGATCCAGAGATTGCGGCGGGCGACGGATTCGCCCGTCGCGCGCCAGAAGGCGGCGTTCTCGGGTTCCCATCGAGTGAGCAGGTAACGTGATGACATGACTAGTGCCTGGGTTGGAACGTGAAGTGCATGCAGATGAGGCTGACTGCCGTCGCGCCGAACATCAGCATGAAACAGGTCGTGCGCACGCCGGTGAGATCGACGAGCGCGCCGAAGAGAATCGGCAACAGAAATCCGGCGAGCCCGCCCGCCAGTCCGACGACGCCCGATACCGCGCCGATGTTCCCGGAGAACTCATCCGACACGAACTTGAACACCGACGCCTTGCCGACCGCCATCGCCACGCCGACGACGAACATCAGCACCGTGTAGGCGACCGGGCCGGTTTCGATGTGGAAGGTGTGCGGGCCGTCATTCGCGTGGACGACGAAATCGGTGACCGGATAGCTCAGCACGAAGAAGCACGCGAGCGCGACCCACATCACGATCCAGGTGGTTCGGGAGGCGCCGAAGCGATCGGACATCCAGCCGCCGAGCGCGCGCAGCACGCCGCCGGGCAGCGAGAAGCAGGCGGCAAGAAACGCGGCCTGTTCCATGCCGAAGCCGTATTGGTTCACGTAGTACTGCGGCATCCACAAGGCGAGGCCGACATAACCGCCGAACACGACCGAGTAATACTGCGCATAACGCAGCACGCGCCGGTCTTTCAGCACGGCCATCTGCGCGGCGAAGCCTTGCGTGCCAGCGCTGCGATGCGCGGGGTTGGAGGCCGACACGAACCAGAAGACGAGCGCGGTGACGAGCATCGCGACGGAATAGACCTTCGGCACGATCGTCCAGGTGCCCGCGGCGAGAACCAGCACCGGCGCGACGAACTTGGTCAGCGCCGCGCCCGAGTTGCCCGCGCCGAAGATGCCCATCGCGAGCCCCTGGCGCGACTTCGGAAACCAGCGCGCGACATACGGCGTGCCGACCGAAAACGATGCGCCCGCGATGCCCACGAACAAGCCGAGCACGAGGAACTGCCACAACTCGGTGGCGTAGCCGATCAGCCAGATCGGCACGATGGTGACCGCCATCGTGCAAAAGAACACGACGCGGCCACCGAAACGGTCGGTCCAGATGCCGAGCGGAACGCGCAGCAGCGAGCCGGACAGCACCGGCGTCGCCGCGATGAGGCCGAACTCGGTATCGGTGAGATGAAGCTGTTTCTTGAGGAGAATGCCGAGGATGGCGAAGACCATCCAGACGGCGAAGCAGATGGTGAATGCGAAGGTGCTGGCGCCGAGCACGCGCCAGGCGCGCGTGTCGGTCGATCCGTGGGTGCTTGCGGGTGTTTCGACGACGCTCATCGTCCTTCCTTGTCGTAAGAGCTTTTTCGACAAGGGTAAGGAACGTCGCGCGAGACGCCTATCCGCCGTGCGGACGTGGTGACGCTGTGTCGCTAGTTAATACGGCGTAGTTCGGATGGGTTAGCGCCAGTCGTTCAGGCTTTTTGAGACACCAGCGCGATACAGCTCGCCGGATCGATCGAGAAATGAATGGTCTCCCCGACGGGCGTCTTGTGCGACGGATGCACGCGCGCGAGCACGATCTGTTCGCCGACCCTGATCTGGAAATCGAGCGTCTCGCCGAGAAACACCTTCGCCGCGACCGTGCCGGTGTAGACGTTGCGCACGCCGATGCCATCGCGCGATTCGTGCACCATCACGTTTTCCGGGCGCACGGAGATCGCGACTTCGTCGCCGGGGCGGCACGACACCGCGTTCGCGACCGCGATCGGGCCGATCGACGACTCGATCAGCACGTTGCCGTCCTCGCCTTCGCAATCGCGCACGCGGCCATCGATGAAATTGGTCGTGCCGACGAAATCCGCGACGAACTTGCAGTTCGGCAAGTCATAGATCACACGCGGCGCGGCCTTCTGCACGATCTGGCCGTCCTTCATCACCGCGATTTCATGCGACAGCGCGAGCGCTTCCTCCTGATCGTGCGTCACGTAGATCGTCGTGATGCGCAACTCGCGCTGCATGCGCTTCAACTCGAAGCGCATCTTGTCGCGCAGTTTCGCATCGAGATTCGAGAGCGGTTCGTCGAGCAAGAGCAGCTTCGGCTCCATCACGAGCGCGCGCGCCAGCGCGAGGCGCTGCTGTTGTCCGCCGGACATGCGCGTCGCCTCGCGAGCGGCGACATGATCGAGCCCGACAGCGGTCAGCACGCGCATGACCTTCTCTTCGATCTCGCGCTTCGAGTACTTCTTCTCGCCGACTTCGAGCGGAAAGCTCGCGTTGCGAAACACCGTCATGTGCGGCCAGATCGCGTACGACTGAAACACCATGCCGAACTTGCGCCGGTTCGGCGGCACGAAGGTCTCCTCGCGCGCGGAGAAAACGGTCACGCCATTGACCGATATCGAACCGGCGACCGGCCGTTCGAGCCCGGCGATGGAACGCAGCGTGGTCGTCTTGCCGCAGCCGCTCGGGCCGAGCAGTGTGAAGAGCTTGCCTTCGGGCACGTCGAACGACACGTCGCGGGCCGCGCGCACGCGCAGGTTGTTGCCGTCGACATATTCGGTGTTCAGGCCTTGTACGTTCAGCACGTTCGTCTCCGATGTAATTCGCTTCAGCCGTGACTGGCTTTCACGCCGAACTTTCCGCCGATCCATTGCAGCAGCAGGACGAGCGCGAGCAACGCGAGCACGAGCATCACCGACAGCGCCGAAAGCTCGACGTACTGCCCGTTCTGCCACAGTTCCCAGATCACGATCGACACCGTCTCCGAGCCGGGGCTATACAGCAGGATCGAGCTCGACAGTTCGCGGATCGATACGATCATCACGTAGATCCAGCCGGCCAGAAGCCCCGGCTTGAGCAGCGGCAAGACGATGCGGAAGAACGTCGCGCTCCAGCTCGCGCAGCTCATCGCGGCGGATTCTTCGAGTTCCTTGTGGATCTGCACCATCGATGTCGTCGTGTAGCGCATGCCGTACGGCATGAAACGCGTGATGTACGCGATCAGCAGAATCCACAGCGTGCCGTAGATGCCGATATCGACCTTGAGCGAAACGATCATGAACGACAGGCCGAGCACGAGCCCCGGAAACACGAGCGGCAGCGACGCGAGGTTGTCGAGGAACCACCGGCCCGGCAGCTTCGTCTTGACGACGATCCAGCAGATCACCGCCGAGAGCAGCATCACCGCGCTCGCGCAGCCGAACGAGAGCAGCAGACTGTTGATCACCGCGTGACGCAGCGTCGAGAGATGCAGGATGTAGCGGTAAGCATCGAACGACAGATGATGCAGCGCGGCAAGCGAAGGCGTGCGGTAGTACTTCTGCAGCGACGACCACAGCAGCACCGCGAACGGCAGCGCGACGATCAGCAGGAAGTAGACGACGAACACGCCGGCGGTCAGATAACGCCACCGGCCGATCTCCACGACGCGCGGACGAAAGCCCTTGCCGCTCATCGTCGAGTATTTGCCGCCGCCGGAGGACACGCGCGATTGCAGATACAGTCCGACCGACGTGATGACGAGCAGCAGCATCGAATACGACGACGCGAGCCCGATCTGACTCGGATACTGCTCGATCGCCTCGTAGATCGACGAGGTGAACACCTGCAACTTCACCGGCAAGCCGATCAGCGCGGGCACCTCGAACGATTCGAGCGCGCGCACGAAGAGAATCAGCATCGTCGAGACGATGGCCGGAAACGCGAGCCGCAGCGTGATGCGCCACATCGTGCGCGCGATGCCCGCGCCGCTCATCAGCGACGATTCCTCCAGCGACGGGTCCATGCCGCGAAACGCCGCGGACATGAGCAGGAAGGCCATCGTCGAATAATGCAGGCCGTCGACCCAGATCATCCCGCTCATGCTGTAGATGTTGAAGATCGGTTTCGTCACGCCGAAGAGCGAACCCAGCGCCACGTTCAGCACGCCGATTTTCGGGCTGGCAAGAAAGATCCAGGCGATCGTGAAGAGAATGCTAGGGACGATCAGCGGGACGATGGTGATCGCATAGAAGAACTTGCGCAACGGCGTGTTCGTGCGCTCGATGATCCACGCGAGCACGGTGCCGATCGAGAACGACACGCACGCCGCGCCGAATGCGAACTCGAGCGAATTGAGGAGCGTGCGAAGCGTTTCGGGGCTGCCGTAGGCGAGCTTGTAGTTGCCGAAGGTGAAGACGGCAGGATTGTCGGCGACTTGCGGCGTGAAGAAGCTCTGCCAGAAGAGGAACACGAGCGGAATCAGCGCGAGCACGCCCGCGACGGCGACCGCGCCGCCAATCACGAGCCATTTTGCATCGAGCCGCGTGGAACGCGATATGGCGGCTTTCATCGCATCGAATGTCAGTTCCAAGCGCGGTTCCTCCTCGACGTGATCGATTGAGTCTCATCGGATGAGGGGCATCATAAGCTTAGGTATCTAAGCAAATAAACCTGCGGAAAATACTAGGGCGGGCTGGCACGGCGGGCGTTCTATTCAACGAAACAAAATCACGCGCGAGGCTATACTCCCAGCCTTTTTCCGCCGCGAGGCATCGAGCAATACGTATGAACGCACTTCCTCCCTGTCCGCAATGCGCTTCGGCATTCGTTTATGAAGATGCCGGCACGTTGATCTGCCCCGAATGCGCGCACGAATGGTCCGCGCGGACGGACATCGAATCGGAAGCCGTTGGCAGGGTCTACCGGGATTCCGTCGGCAATGCCCTTCACGATGGCGACACGGTCACTGTCATCAAGGATCTGAAGCTCAAGGGCGGCGGCGGAGTTGTCAAAATGGGCACCAAAGTGAAAAACATCCGCCTCGTCGACGCCGATCACGACATCGACTGCAAGATCGATGGCTTCGGGCCCATGAGCCTGAAAAGCGAATTTGTCAAAAAGACCTGACGGATTTCACCGCCGCGCAAGCAGCGGCGATCCATTCTGCAGAAGCGTCCTCCACATCCCGCCGCGCATGCCGGAGCCGGGCGTGCCGTCCGGCCGCCCACGCATCTCGAAATAGTTAGTAATGTCAAAGAATGTCAAATGACGACGAGAGAGTCAACGTAGCGAATCAGCCCGCCGTTAGCCGCGATGACGCAACGTCGCGTCGTCCGGTTCAACTTGAAGAGACAAGACCATGAAAGTCCAGTTCGCTGCCTTCGCCGCCCTTGCGCTGACCCTCTCCGGCGTCGCATCCGCAAAAAATTACGACGAGCACTACAAGCATTCGCATCACGACGCGCGTCAGTATCAGACGAAGCATTACGAATATCGCGACACGCACGGCCACGACATGCAGGCCGCAAGGAATGGCGAGCAGCATCGTGACGGTAGCGAGTTCTCGAGAAGCAACGAAAATCGCTAAGCCGCCTTCGAGCAACTGAGTAGTCGTCCCGCTCCGAATGACTCCGCTCGTCTTCGTGTCGTCTCCCTCTGGTTTTCGCGCCGCGTAGTCGCGCTGTCCAGATCGATCGCCGGAGCGGAGTCCGAAACCTCCTAGTCTTTCCAAGGGCCGGCTGTTGCAGGCCCTCAGCGCGATCGTCGGTGCCGATGCGTCGGGCATCCGCCATGCCGACACGCGACTTTCAAGAAGTCCTCATGATCGAATCCTTCCACTCGCGCAACCTGTTGTGCGCAGCGTATCTGGCCGTCTTCTCTGCTTTCGTGCTCGGAGGATGCGCTAGTGAAACGCCCAGGCAGAGCGCTCCTGATCTCATTGCGCAAAAAAATCCGATCGATGCCCCTGCACCGCCGGCCGGTTTCTACCGCGTTGTGAGCGGAGACACCCTGGCTTCGATCGCGGCCGCCTATGGCCGCGACACGACAGCCATCGCCGACTGGAACGGACTTGCCGCCAACGCCTCGCTGACGCGCGGTCAACTGCTGCGCGTCGGTCCGCCACCGGCATCGCCTGTATCCGTCGCCAATACCGCGAGGCAAAGCCTGAAGACAGCATCCTGCGGCCCCGATGCGTGGTCGTGGCCGATCAAGGGTCCAATCCTGAAGCCCTTCGGCTCTGACGGGGTCAAGGCTGTCGCCATTGGCGGCGCAGCGGGAGACACGGTGCGCGCCGCGCAAAGCGGACGCGTCGTCTATACGGGTGACCGGATCTCCGGCTACGGCAAGCTCGTGATTCTGAAACACAACGCGCACTACATCACGGCTTATGGTCGCAACCGAAGCATTCTCGTCAAGGAAGGCAACGATGTGACCAAGGGGCAGGCCATCGCGACGTTGGGTGATCAATCGAGCAGCCAGCCTTCACTGCTCTTCGAAGTGAGAAGGGATCGTCAGCCTGTCGATCCGGTGTCCTTTCTGTCCGATTGCGCTTCCTGATTCGGCGAGCACCGACTCAGGCCTCTCTCGCCCGATCAACACGATTTCCTTCCAGGTGGAACATGCTCGAACTACGCACCCTGAGTGCCCTCGCCTGCGCGCTCCTGATCGCCGGATGTGCAGCCACTCCGCCGCCCCAAAGCACCGAGCGCGTGCGGACAAATGAATCGACGAGCGCATCGCGGGATCAGGATCAACCCGCGAACGACGAAGCGATTTCGGCCGAAAACGTTTCGCCCGACAAGCCGGCCGAGACGCACGCGGCGACTGCCTTTCATCAAGCCGGGCTTGCATCCTGGTACGGTCGAGGGTTCAACGGTCGTCGCACCGCCAGCGGAGAGCGCTTCGACATGCACGCGATGACGGCGGCCCATCGCACGCTGCCGCTCGGATCTTGGGTCCGCGTCACGCTTTTGGGACAGAACCGGTCGGTCGTCGTTCGAATCAACGACCGCGGCCCGGTTGCGCGCAGCAGAGTCATCGATCTGTCGTACGGCGCGGCTATGGCACTCGGCATCGTTCGGCATGGAACCGCCAAGGTCGAGCTATCGACCGTTTCCGATATGCACATCCGGTCATGAGCCATGCCGCTCTGCATGTCCCGATTCCCGCACACGCGAATCGTGATCCGCAGCCTTCGATATCCGGTCTTTAGACGTCACCCCGGCACGCGCCGCACTTCGACCGCATGCGGCGCGCCCGACAAACGCCCCATCAGGAACACTGCAAATCCCGCGACGAGCACCGGCAACGCAGCGACACGAAACACTTCGGCCGGTGTCCAATGCGCCGAATACATCACGCCGACGATCAACGGCCCCGCGATCCCGCCGAGACGCCCGATGCCGAGCGCCCAGCCGACGCCCGTCGAGCGCAGATTCGACGGATAGTAGATCGCCGCGAGCGCGATCACGCTCTTTTGTCCGCCGCTGATGCAGAAGCCCGCGCAGAACACCGCGATCATCAACAGCCACACAGGCGCAGCGAACGCCGAAGCCACGATCAACATGAACACGCAACCGGCGACGTACATCACCGTCAGCGTGACATACGGCCCGACGCGGTCCATCGCCAGGCCGAGCGGCACGGCGGAGATCACGCCCGCGATAGTCGGCAGGGCGGTCACCCACACGACGGTCGCGGCGGGATAACCGAGGCCGGTGAGCATCGTCGGCAGCCAGCTTTGCAGGAAATAGAACTCCGCGAGATTCAGAAAGAACACGCCCCACAGCAGCAACGTGCCGATCGACGTTCGTCCGCGAAACAACGCCGCTACGCTGGCGCGCGCTTGCGCTTCGTCTTCGAGGATGAAGCGGCTGCCTTCCGGAACCGTCGCGGCGGGAAATATCTTCAGCACGAGATTGCGGATGCGCGCATCGGCTTGCGGACGTTGCTTCAGGAACGCGAGCGACTCGGGCAGCATGAATGCGAGCGGCAAGGCGAGCGCGAGCGGCGCGACCGCGCCGGCGAGCATCGGCGATTGCCATCCGTACGCCGGCAACAGCAGACCCGACGTGAAGCCCGCCACCACGAAGCCTAGCGAGAAGCCGCAGTACACGAGCAGCACGAAGGTCGAGCGCACGCGCTTCGGCGCGAACTCGCATGTCAGCGCGACCGCGCTCGGCGCCGCCGCCCCGAGGCCGATGCCCGTCAGAAAGCGCAAACCGATCAGCTCGGTGACGTTCGTCGCGAACACCGTGAGCAGCGTGAAGATCGCGAAGAACACGGTGCTGAACACCATCATGCGTTTGTGGCCGAAGCGGCCCGACAACGGCGAGATCGCGAGATAGCCGACCATCAGGCCGACGAGCGCCGCCGAGAAGATCGAGCCGAGAATCTCGCGCGGCAAATGCCATGTCTTCGCGAGCACGGGCACGATGTAACTGACGGCTTGCGTGTCGAAGCCATCGAGGAACATCAAAAGCGCGCACAGCAGCACGATCAGATATTGCCGGCCGTTGATGCGTTGACGCTCGATGATGTCTGCAACGTCGATATTGGGGGAACCCACTTTTTCGTCTCCGTTCGCTTGTTATTGGAATGTCAGGGTCACGCCACCGCTTCGGGCGCGTCGGTCTGCACGAAGGCATCGCAGAAGAACTCGTTTTCCGGCAGGCCCGCGCGGGTGAACTCGTCGCGCGCGGCGCTGGTCATCGCCGGATTTCCGCATGCGTAGACCTGATGCCCGGCGAGCGATGGATGATCGGCCAGCACCGCGCGATGCACGAGACCCGTGCGGCCGGTCCAGTCATCGTCGGGATCGGATAGCGTCGGGATGAATGCGACGTGTCCGTCGTCGTGCCACTTCCGCGCAAGATCGGCGAGATACAGGTCTTCCTTGCGGCGCGCGCCCCAGTACAGCTTCATCGGCCGCGCGAGCTTGCGTTTGATCGCATCCTCGACGATCGACTTCACCGGCGCGAAGCCCGTTCCCGTCGCGACGAGAATCACCGGCTTCTCCGATTCGTCGCGAAAGAAGAACTCGCCATAAGGCAGTTCGATACGCAACTTCTTGCCGACCGCGAGTTCCTTTAAAACGCCTTCGGAGAAGCGCCCGCCCGGAACGTGGCGCACATGGAGATGCACGCTGTCGCTCTGATGCGGCGGGTTCGCCATCGAATAATTGCGCACGGTCTCATCGTCGAGATGGATCTGCAGATACTGACCGGCACGAAACTTCGCGCGAACACCGATCGGCAGGCGCAGTTGCAGCACGGTGACATCGGGTGCGGGCTGCGTGATGCGAAACACGGATGCGTCGAGCTTCTTGCGCACGATGCGCTCGCGCTTCTCGATCTTGCGCGGCGCGATCGTCATGTTCGCGCCGGGGCGCACGCAGCACATCAACGCTTTTTCCGTGACGCCTTGCGTGTTCACGATGCCGCCCTGACACTCCGAGCACACGCCCTTGCGGCACGAATACGGCAGCGCGAAACCCGCGCGTTCGGCGGCATCGAGGACCGATTCGCCGTCGTTGCAATCGAAACCGATGTCGCTCGAGGCGACGCTGATACGGTAAGTCACTCAAGCTCCTTTCGAGCGGGCGATTCGCCGCGTGTCACGAGTGCGATCGCGCCGAGCAAGGGCGCGGGGTCCGCCACGATCTGGCCCGCGATGTCGAAGCCGCTGCCATGTCCGACGCTCGAAAACACCACATCGCCGCCGATCGACATCGCAGCCGAGTGGCGGCCGGCGCGCAGCTTCACGGGAATGTGACCCTGGTCGTGATACATCGCGACGAACACGTCGATGTCCTCGCGCGTGAGCAGCAAGTCCGCGCCTTGCGGTCCGATCGCGTCGATGCCTTCACCGCGCAACGTGGCGACGGCGGGCTCGGTCACGTCGATATCCTCGCGGCCGAACAGCCCGCCTTCTCCCGCATGCGGATTGATGCCCATCACGCCGATGCGCGGCTTTGCGACGCCCATCGCGGCCATCGCGCGCACCGCGGCGCGCGCCGCGCCTTCCACATGCTTCGACGTAAGACGCGCGAGCGCGCCCGCGAGCCCTTCGTGCAAGGTCGCGTGCACGATGCGCAAGCCGCCGCCGACGAGCAGCAGGTACACGTCATCCGGCGCAAGGCCGAGATGCTTCGCGACGTACCCGGGATAGCCCGCGAAGGCCGTGCCCGATGCGTTGATCGCCGTCTCCGAATGCGGGCATGCGATCACGGCATCGGCCTGTCCGGCGCGCGCGAGATCGAGCGCCGCGCGAACGTACGCGAGCGTCGCCGCGCCTGCTGCCGCGCTCACTTCGCCAGGCTTGAATGAATCGACGGGAAGCGCATCGACGTTCAGCACGTCGAGGGCATCGAACGGCAGCGCGCAACGCTGCGCGTACGAGCGGATCACGTGCGCATCGCCGACGAGAACGGCGCGCGGGCCTTCATCGGCCGCGAGTCGCGCTGCCGCTTTCACGGCGATCTCCGGTCCGATGCCGTTCGGATCGCCGATGCAAAGCGCGATGACGGAAGCGGCGCGCGTCATAGCGGCAACGCGAGCAGCGTGTCGATGCGCGAACTGTCGCACACCGCGATGCGCTCGCGTAATTTCACGCTGTCTTCGTGCCGCACGTAGACGTCGAGATAGCGTCCGGTGACGAAGAGGCTCGTCGTGCCGTCGCGCATGATGCGCGCGACCATGAACGAGGTCTCGCTGCGCACTTCCTCGCCGCTTTCCGACACGATATACGGCTGCCCCAGCAAATGCCGATACGCATGACGCTCGTAGATGTTCGCATCGCGCAGCGAAGCGATTCGGTCGATCAGCATGCCGCGCGACGCCGCATAGATCAGTCCCGCTTCGAGACCGCGCTTGTGATTTTCAGCGGTGGTCACCTTGTAAGCGCATTCGCCGACAAAGAAGTCCGGCCATTGCGTCAGGTCTCCGTCGTCGATGCAGCGCGCGTACTCCGCCTGCGCCCGCGCGATCAGCTGGAAAGTGTCTTGCATGATGCTGTCCCCGTCGTGCTCAATAGTTCATTGCGTGGCGATACGCCTTCCAGAAGCCGCGAATCGAGGCTTCCGTCACGCGGCTCTCGCTGCTCTCGGCGGTGTCGCCGCCCATTTCGATGACCGAGCACGCATGCTCCGCGCCTTCGATGCCACGTTGCACGAAGCCGCCGACGCACCCGTCCTCCATCGACACATAGCCCGCGGGGCCGACGAGATTCGCCTGACGCAGACGCATTTCGCGCAGTTCCGGCGTGTCGTCCTCGAAGCCGAGATAGATCCAGTTGAGTTCGGTTTGCTCGGTGCCGCGCGGCAGGATCTGGCGCACGGCGATCGCGTTCTGGATCTGCTGCAGCACGAAACCGGGAAACACGGAAAGGATCTGCAATGTGACGCCGTCGCCGAATTCGTCGACGCCTTCGAGCACGGACATGTCCTCCAGGCGATGGCCGCTTTCCGAGCGGATGTTCTGCTGCGAGTAATCTGTGCTGGCCGCTTCCTTCGCATGATCGACGGCCGAATAGCTCACGTGATGCGCGCCGCTCGGATCGACGATGATGCCGCCGCGCTGAGAAAGCCGGTTCAGTTGAAACGTCGTGAAGAACAGATGCAGGATGCTCGCGTGATACGAGTCCTTCACGTTCTCGACATAGAGTTTCCAGTTGTTCGGCAACATCTGCGTGAAGCGGCCGAGCACGACGGGCTTTCGGCCTTCGAGCACGCGCGCGATGCGCGACACGATTTCGTCGCCGAGATATTCCTCGAGCGGCGCGACGTCATCGGAATAACTGCCGAACACGAGTCCGTGCAGCGTCGCGACGCGCAGCTTGCGCAAGCCGTGGTCTTCCATGCAGAAGTCGGGCTTCATCCCGCCCCTGCCGTTGATGCCGTCCTTGAACGCGACGCCCAGCAAATCGCCCTGCAGGTTGTACGTCCAGGCGTGATAGACGCAACTGAAGTCCTTCGCGCTGCCCTGATCTTCGAGACACACCAGCGCGCCACGATGCGCGCAGCGATTTTCGAACGCATACAACTCGCCGTCTTCATCGCGTGTGACGACGACGGGCGTATCGCCGACGAAGGTCGCGCGAAAGTCGCCCGGATTCGGAAGCTCGACTTCGAGGCACAGGAAATTCCAGTTCGCGCCGCGAAAGACGTTGTCCTGTTCGTCGGCATAGACGTCCTCGCTCCGAAAGACGGTGTACGGCACGCGCGTCAGCCCTTCCGCGGGCCATGTCACCGTGGCGCGCGGCGCCGGTTTGATGGGGATGTAGTTCAAGTCGTTCTCCTTTGCGCTCCCGGCGCTTGACACTGTCTCGCCAGCATGTTCGAATAGCGTACGTTGTTCGAATATAGAACCATCATGACATCCGTCAAATTGCCTGTCAACGGCGATGACGGCGCGCCCGCGTCCGTCACCGAACCCGAGGTCGTCGCCGAAGAAGCGTCCGAGCCGCGCGCGCGCGAAGGAATGGGGGGTCTCGCGAAGGGGCTCGCGATCATCGAAGCGTTCAGCACGACAACCGTGCGGATGACCGTCGCGGAAGCCGCGCGCCTCGCGGACGTCACGCGCCCCGCGGCGCGCCGTTGCCTGCTGACGCTCGTCGATCTCGGTTATCTGTCGCACGACGGCAAGTTCTTCACGCCGTTGCCGCGCATGTTGCGGCTGGGCGGCGCCTATCTGAGCACGTCGTCGCTCGCGCAGATCGCGCAGCCGCTGCTGGCCGCCGCGCGCGACGAGTTGCAGGAATCCGTGTCGCTTGCCGTGCTCGACGAAGGGCATTCGGTGTTCGTCGGGCGCGCAGAGGCTATCCGCATCGTGTCGACGGGCGCGAAGCTCGGCGGCCGCCTGCCGGCGTATTGCTCGGCGACGGGCCGCGTGTTGCTGTCGCAAAAATCGAAGGGCGAGATCCTGCGGCACATTTCGGCGCTGCCGCTGAAGAAGCTCACGCCGCGCACGATCAGCGCGCCCGACGAAGTCATCGCGGCAATCCATCGCGTGCAGATCGACGGCTACGCGATGAGCGACGAGGAACTCGAACTCGGCATGCGCGCGATGGCCGTGCCGGTGAAGAACCGCACGGGCAGCATCGAGGCGGCGTTGAGCGTGAGCGTGTCGTCGGCGCGCGTGAGCGTCGACGCCATGAAGCGCGACTTTCTGCCCGTCTTGCAGCAAGTCGCCGCGCGGCTCGAGCGCGCGCTCTGAGCCACGCTTTATGACACCCGATATCTCATTCCTTCGTTGTAGACTCTCGGGTCCTTTTCGGAGCACGCCGGAAGGACCCGATTCCGCGCGACACCCTGTCGCATCAGCTTGATCTGAAACAAAATTTCAACCATTCGCGCCATCGCGAAAAATCGCGCATGGCATGATCTTGACGCGGCGCAAGGCCGTGCGGCGGCGTTCTCCCCCGGGACGCTTCGATCATAGAAACCAGCGAATGCAATGAATGAAAATACCCAACGTTTAGCAGTGCCATTGTTATCGGGGTTGATAGCCAGTCTCTGTCTTTCGGGATGCAAGCTGGAGGTGTTGGACTCGAAAGGCGTGATTGGCACAGCGGAATCCTCGCTGATCGCCACCGCGACTTACGCCATGCTTCTGGTCGTGATCCCGGTGATCCTGCTCACCCTGTTCATCGCATGGCGCTATCGCGCGTCCAACACGAAGGCCACATATGCGCCGAAGTGGGCGCATTCCACGGCCATCGAAGTCGTGATCTGGGCGATCCCCGCGGCCATCATCCTGTACCTCGGCATCCTGACGTGGAAAACCACGCACGAGCTCGACCCGTACAAGCCGCTGCAATCGGAAGTCAAGCCGATCAACGTCGAAGTCGTGGCGCTCGACTGGAAGTGGCTGTTCATCTATCCGGATCTGGGCGTCGCTTCGGTGAACCAGCTCGCGTTCCCGGTCGGCACGCCGGTGAACTTCCGCATCACGTCGGATTCGGTGATGAACTCGTTCTTCATCCCGCAACTCGGCAGCCAGATCTATGCGATGGCCGGCATGCAGACGCGTCTGCACCTCCTGACCGATCACGCGGGCGACTACGCTGGCATCTCGGCCAACTACAGCGGCAAAGGCTTCTCCGACATGAAGTTCCGCGCACTGGCCATGTCCGGCGCCGACTTCGACGCATGGGTGAAGAAGGTCAGGAACGCGCCAGAGAATCTGAGCATGGACGTCTACGCCGGCGTCGCACGTCCGAGCGAGAAGGTCGCGGTGCGCTACTTCTCCACCGTCGATCCGAAGCTTTTCAACAACATCGTCGCCAAATACAACTATGGCCGCTTCGATGTGAATGGCGCAAATTGTGTAACCAAGGGGTAAGCCATGTTCGGCAATCTAACGCTTGAGGCGATCCCGTACCACGAGCCCATCATCATGGGGGCGACCGCCTTCATGGCGATCCTCGTGCTCGGTACGGCCGGCCTTATCACCAAACTCGGAAAATGGGGCTGGCTCTGGCGCGAGTATCTGACTTCGGTCGATCACAAGCGCATCGGCATCATGTATCTCGTCGTCGCCGGGCTGATGCTCGTGCGCGGCTTCGCCGACGCGGTCATGATGCGCCTGCAGCAGGCCATCGCGCTCGACGGGCCGGGCTATCTGCCGCCGCATCACTTCGACCAGATTTTCTCGGCGCACGGCACCATCATGATCTTCTTCATGGCCATGGCGCTGCTGGTTGCGTTCTTCAACCTCGTCGTGCCCCTGCAGATCGGCGCGCGCGATGTGGCGTTCCCGTTCATCAACTCCCTGTCGTTCTGGATGACGGCCATGGCCGCCATCCTGATCAACCTGTCGCTCTTTATCGGCGAGTTTTCGAAGACGGGCTGGCTCGCGTATCCGCCGCTCTCCGAGACTCAATTCAGTCCGGGCGTCGGGGTCGACTACTACATCTGGGCTTTGCAGTTGTCAGGCGTCGGCACGCTGCTGACGGCGGTGAACTTCTTCGTGACGATCGTGAAGATGCGCGCGCCCGGCATGACGTGGATGAAGATGCCGGTGTTCACGTGGACGGCGTTCTGCTCCAACGTGCTCATCATGGCGACGTTCCCGATCCTGACCGTCGCACTGGCGCTGCTGGCGCTGGACCGCTACCTCGGCATGCACTTCTTCACGAATGACGGCGGCGGCAATCCGATGGTCTATCTGAACCTGATCTGGGCCTGGGGTCACCCCGAGGTCTACATCCTGGTTCTGCCCGCGTTCGGCATCTATTCGGAAGTGGTCGCGACGTTCTCCCGCAAGCCGCTGTTCGGCTACAAGACGATGGTGTATGCGACGTGCTGCATCATGGTGCTCTCGTTCCTCGTGTGGCTGCACCACTTCTTCACGATGGGCTCGGGCGCCAATGTCAATGCCTTCTTCGGCATTATGACGATGGTCATTTCCATCCCGACCGGCGTGAAGATCTTCAACTGGCTCTTCACGATGTACCGCGGCCGCGTGCAGATCACCTCGCAGATCCTCTGGACCATCGGCTTCGTCATCACGTTCACGCTGGGCGGCATGACGGGCGTGATGCTCGCCATTCCGGGCGCGGATTTCGTGCTTCACAACAGCCTGTTCCTGATCGCGCACTTCCATAACGCGATCATCGGCGGCGTGGTGTTCGGATACTTCGCGGGCGTCTCGTACTGGTGGCCGAAGGTGTTCGGCTTCAAGCTCGACGAAAAGCTCGGCAAGAAAGCGTTCTGGTGCTGGTTCGTGGGCTTCTTCGTCGCGTTCGTGCCGATCTATATCCTCGGCTTCATGGGCGCCACGCGTCGTCTGAATCACTACGACAATCCGGCATGGCAACCGTTCTTCATCGTTGCCGCTGTCGGCGTGGGCATCATCGCGGTGGGCGTCGTGTTCCAGGTCGCGCAGATCGTGGTCAGCATCATCCGCCGCAATCAGCCTGCGTATCGCGATCTCACCGGCGATCCGTGGAATGCCCGCACGCTCGAATGGACGATCAGCTCGCCGCCGCCGGTCTATAACTTCGCGAATATTCCGGCTGTGCGCGAACTCGACGATTTCGCCGATGCCAAGGAGCATGGCCGCATCGATACGCGTCCGTACCGCGACATCCACATGCCGTCGAACACGAGCGCGGGTCTGGTGATCGGCGTGCTCAGCCTCGTCTTCGGCTTCGCCGCCATCTGGCATATCTGGTGGATGGCGGTCGTCGGCCTCGTCGGCATCTTCGCTACGGTGATCGGCCACAGCTTCCGTGAGAACGCTGGCTTCATCATCCCGGCTGCGACCGTCAAGTCGACCGAAGAGCGCAATCGCCCTCCGAAGACGCCTGCGAAGGCCGGTACGGCGCGCGAACTCGAACTGGAGGCAATGTAATGTCGCAATCGACACTATCCGCGCAACACGCGCATGGGCACGAGCACGAGCACCAGTCGCATTCGGTGTTCGGCTTCTGGGCCTACCTGATGACCGACTGCGTGCTGTTCGCGTCGCTCTTCGCGACCTTCGCGATGTTCGCGATGCAGACCGCAGGCGGCCCGACGCCCAAGGACCTGTTCAACCTGTCGGACGTCGCGTTCGAAACGGGCCTGCTGCTCACGAGCAGCCTGACGTTCGGCTTCGCGATGATCTCGGCGACGCGCCGGAAGTCGGGCGCGGTGCTGGCGTGGCTCTTCGTCACGTTCTTGCTGGGCGCGGGCTTCCTGTGGCTGGAACTGCACGAATTCGCGCATCTGATCGCAGAAGGCGCAGGTCCGCAACGCAGCGCGTTCTGGTCGGCGTTCTTCACGCTGGTGGGCACGCACGGCTTGCACGTGTCCATCGGCATGATCTGGCTGGTCGTGCTCGCCGTGCAGATCGTGCGCAACCCGCAGATGAACGAGCGTGAACTGCGTCGCCTCGCTTGTCTGAGCCTCTTCTGGCACTTCCTCGACATTGTCTGGATTTGCGTGTTTTCGTTCGTCTACCTGGGGAGCGTCGTCTGATGGCACATACGCATACCGAATCAAGCGATTTCCCGCACGTCAGCGTGCGCGGTTATCTCATCGGCTTCGTGCTGGCCGTGGTACTGACCGTGGCGTCGTTCTGGGCCGCAACCTCTGGCGGGTTCAAGGGCGAAGGCGCAATCGTCGCGCTGGCCGTGCTGGCTGCGGTGCAGGTGATCGTGCATGTGGTGTTCTTCCTGCACGTGAACGCATCGAAGGGACAGCGCTGGCATGCGCTGTCGTTTGTGTACACCATCTTCCTGGCCTTGATCCTGATCGTCGGCACGGTCTGGGTGATGCATAACGTGCATATGCTGATGATGGCGCGATAAGTCGCTCGGCTTCATCGAGCGATCGGAAGCGGACCCGTGCGGGTCCGCTTTTTTTTCGCCTAGCGTGACCGGCGCTGACTGCGCGAATCCGTCAACGGATCAAGAATCTTGACAATTCAGCGAACGAGGAAGAATATCTGTCCATAATTTGATTTAATTATCCACAATATGGACAAGGAGACGCGATGAGCGCGCCAAAGCCCACGGCCGACGCCATGACGCCGTATCAACTTCCCTTCCCCAAAGAAGCGCAAAAGGAAATCGTCGTCCCTGCCGCGATTCCCGCCGACGAACGCGAATGGGTCCCGCAAGCCGAAAACGTCTGGTTCCGCCCGCTGTGTCTGAACGTGTCGACCGGTTACTGGATGAACCTCCTGCGCGTGCGCAAATCCGGCGTGCTGTCGCGCCACCGTCATCCGCAAGCGGTGCACGGCATGGTGCTCAAAGGCCGCTGGCGTTATCTCGAGCACGACTGGGAAGCGACCGAAGGCAGTTACGTCTTCGAGCCGCCCGGCGAAACGCACACACTCTACGTGCCGGAAGACGTCGAAGAGATGATCACCTACTTCCAGGTCAACGGCGTGATGTTCTACTGCGACCCGTACGGCAATTACACCGGCTACGAAGACGTGTTCACCAAGGTCGACATGTGCCGCAAGCATTACGAGTCGGTCGGTCTCGGCGCGGACTTCGTCGATCAGTTCATTCGCTAGCCTCAATCCAAACTCAACCCTCTAACAGACTCAAAAGAGCATTCGGAGGAGACAAATGCTGGAAAAGTCACCGCGCCTGAAGCGCATTCAGTGGATCGCCCTCACCTTCCTGACACTCGCGGGCATCGTGAACTATCTCGATCGCAGCACGCTCTCGATCGCGAATCACTCCGTCACGCAGGAACTCGGCCTCTCCGCCTCGCAGATGGGCCTGCTGCTCTCCGCGTTCTCGTTCGCCTATGCGTTTTCGCAACTGCCCATCGGCGTCATGCTCGATCGCTTCGGCGCGCGCATCATGCTCGGCCTCGGCATGTTCGTGTGGTCGGTCGCGCAGTTGTTCGGCGGGCTCGTCACGAACCTGCACCAGTTCCTCGGGGCGCGCATCGCGCTCGGCATCGGCGAGGCGCCGCAGTTTCCGGCGGGCGCGAAAGTCGTGTCCGAATGGTTCGCGCAGCGCGAACGCGGCAAGCCGACGGGCATCTTCGTCACTTCATCGACGATCGGACCCGCGCTCGCGCCGCCGATCCTCACCGTGCTGCTGCTGTCCTTCGGCTGGCGCAACATGTTCGTCATCATGGGCGCGCTCGGCATCGCGGTGTCGATCGGCTGGTACATCGTCTATCGCAATCGCCGCGACGTGAAGCTCGAATCGCACGAACTCGCGCATCTCACCGAAGGCGAACCGGCGCAACGCACGGAACGCAACTTGACCTTCGCGGAATGGCGCGGCCTGTTCGGCAAGGCGACGACCTGGGGCATGATCTTCGGCTTCATGGGCGTGATCTACATGGTGTGGCTGTATCTCACGTGGCTGCCGGCCTATCTCGAACACGAGCGTCATCTGACGATCGCGAAGACCGGCTGGGTCGTGACGATTCCGTATCTGGCGGGCACGCTCGGCATGCTGTCGTCGGGCTTCATCGCCGATGGCCTGATGGCGCGCGGCGTCGCACCCATCCGCAGCCGCAAGTGGCCGATCTGCTCGGGTCTCATCGGCGGCGCGCTCTTCACCGTGCCGGCCGCGTTCACGCCGAACCTCACGCTCGCGATCGTCTACCTCTCGGCCGCGATGTTCTTCGTGAACATGGCGAGCGGTGCGGCCTGGGCGCTCGTTTCCGTCGCCGCGCCGCGCCATATGGTCGCCTCGCTCGGCAGCATTCAGAACTTCGGCGGCTATTTCGGCGGCTCGTTCGCGCCGTTCATCACCGGCATGGTCGTCGACAAGACGCACTCTTTCGTGAACGCGTTTCTGATCAGCGCGGGTGTCGCGTTCGCCGCCGCGCTCGTCTACATGTTCGTCGTACGCTCGCCGATCGAGGACGCCGAACAGAAGGCCGAACCCGTCCCCGCCTTATAACCTTCACCGATATGACTTTTCAGGCTGATCTCTTCAAAGGCAAGACCGTCGTCGTCACCGGCGGCACGCAAGGCATCGGCGCGGGCATCGCGCAGCAGTTCGCGGCGCTCGGCGCGCGCGTGATCGCCGCCGGCCTCGCGCCGACCGATGCGCAACGCGACGCATTGGGCGCGGGCATCGAACTCGCCGCGCTCGATGTCGCCGACGCCGCCAGCGCCGCCGCGCTCTTCGCGACGCTCGATTCGCTCGACGTGCTCGTCAACTGCGCGGGGATGATCCGTCGCGGCGACGAGCACGACATCGAAACGTTCGAGCGCGTGATCGCCGTGAATCTCAACGGCACGATGCGCATGTGCGCAGCGGCGCGCCCGCTGCTCGCGAAAAGCAAGGGCGCGATCGTCAACACGGCGTCGATGCTGACGTTTTTCGGCGGCGGTCTCGTGCCCGCGTACAGCGCGAGCAAGGGCGGCGTCGCGCAACTGACGAAGTCGCTCGCGATCGCCTACGCCGCCGACGGCATTCGCGTCAACGCGATCGCGCCCGGCTGGATCGCGACGCCGTTGACGCAGGCGCTGCAGGACGACGACGGCCGCTCGCAGGCCATCCTCGAACGCACGCCGATGAAGCGCTGGGGTTTGCCAGAGGACGTCGCGCGCGTGACCGCGTTTCTCGCGTCGCCGGCGGCGTCGTTCATGACGGGCGCAATCGTTCCGGTCGATGGCGGCTATCTCGTGGCATGATTCCCGCATCATGCCTTCAGACATCACCTCTCTTGACGCCGCCAAGGCCACCGGCACCGCCGCCTTCTCCAAGTTCATGGCGGTGCTGCAACTCATCGCCGATGCCGACGAACCGCCGACCATCGCGCAGCTCACGGCGGCGAGCGGCTATCCGCGCCCGACGGTGTATCGCATCGTCGGCGCGCTGATCGCGGAAGGCCTGGTCGTCGAGGGCGCGCGCGGCGCATGTTACGCGCTCGGCCCGCGTCTGATGTCGCTCGCGAGCCGCAGTTGGGAGCGTTCGGACTTGCGCATCGCCGCCGCCGACGCGTTGCAGGCGCTGCGCGACGCGACGCAGGAAACGGTGCATCTGGCCGTGCGCAGCGGCTCGGAAATGGTGTATGTCGAAAAACTCGAAAGCCCGCACGCGGTGCGCATGGCATCGCGCATCGGCACGCGCGTGACGCTCTATTCGAGTTCCGTCGGCAAGGCGTATCTGTCGACGCAATCGCCCGCCGAACGCGATGCGCTGCTTCAAGGCATCGCGTTCCAGCGCTTCACGCCGAACACGATCGTCGATCGCCCCGCGCTCGACGCCGAACTCGACACGACCCGAGCGCGCGGCTACGCGGAAGATCGCGAGGAAAACGAAGCGCAGATTTTCTGCTACGGCAGCGCGATCGTTGGCGCGAACGGCGCGACGCTCGGTTGCGTAAGCGTCAGCATTCCGCTGTTCCGAAAGAGCGCGACGCCGCTCGAAACCTACATCGCCCCGCTCAGGGAAGCGTGCCGCGCGATCGCGGAGCGCATGAGCCCCGGCACGCGCTAGCGAAACACCGTGCCGCGCGTGCGTTGCGATGCCGCCGCGTATTTCGCGATCAGCGCGGGCAGGCGCGGCAGCGTGTGCGGCCAATGCGTCGCCTCGTGCGCGAAGCGCGCCGCCAGGCTCTTGCAACTCAACTGATCCGCCGCGAGCCGCACGATGACTTTGCGCGCGATCTTCCACACGTCGACATTCGGCGCGATGTCCTGCGCGACGCGCTCGATCCTCTCTGCCGCTCTCGACAGCAACACCGCCCGCGATGCGATCCGCCCGTGCGACGCGCTGAACATGTGCTCGGCGGGCGCCTTGCCGATCGCGGCGAACAGATGCGCGACACCGGCTCCGCGTCGCGATTGCGGCGACGCGAAACGCTCCGCCTCGCGTCGGTAGGTCGATTCGACGCGCACTTCGTGATGCGTCACGTTCGCCTCGGGACGGCCGTGCTCGAGATGCGCGCGCGCCGCCGCCTTGTGATCGCCTTCCATGAGCGCATGCGACACGCCGACGATGAAATCGCGCTCGTGCGCCGCGAAGATCATCATCGGGTTGTCGGCTTCCAGCACGATCTGGCCGCGCGTATCCGGCTCGATGCTCACGCGCGCACCTGCCGCGTCCAGGCCCGCGTGATACAGCCCGACGCCCAGCGCCATCTCGAAGAATGCTTCGATGAGCGTCGCGAGGACATCGGCCTGATCGAGTCCGCATGACGCAAGCGTGTCGGCATCCGACAGCGCCGCGGTTTCGATCGCGCGCGTGGTCAGCACGGCGTCGTTGCAATAGTCCCAAAGCACTTCGGGCACGGCGAGGCGGTCGTCGTCGCGCAGGCGAAAGCGCAAGTAGCTCTGATCGGCCGCGCGCTGACGCAGGTCGATCATCGCGTCGACGCTCTCGCGTGCGCGGCGCACCCATTCCACCGGATGCATCTCGCGCGCCTTCGCCGAGCGTCGTTCCGCAAAACGTGCCGCCGCGAGCGCGAGATCGAGATCGTCTTCGAGTTCGGCATGCGCATCCTTGCGCAGCAACGTGACGCGCACAGGCAACTTGCCGATACGGGCGACGTGCGTCTGCTCCGCGACGCCCGAGCGCAGCGGCACCTCGCTCAGTTCCGTCAGCTCGAAGGCGAGCGTGGCGGGAAACGTTGCTGCGCAAGCCGCGCGAAAGCGGGTGGCATCGTAGGGCGTAAAGAGTCCGTCGAGTTCGGAAAGCGCGACGCGCACGGCCGTTTCCGCGAGGGCCGGATGACGCGCGAGCGCGCCGGATGCGTTCTCCAGCACGCGCGACAACTGCGACAGCGCGGGCACGCCGGCGCCGAGCGGCGCGGCACGCGCGCCGTGCGACGCGAAGAACCGCGCCACGCGCGTCATCGCCGCGCCGTCGTCGGACAAATGCGTCTGATGGCTTTCATGCGCGAACGCGCGGCCGAGGCGCCAGAGCGTCGCAAGTCGTCGGACAAACAAATTCAGGCTCGCTGAAAGTGAATTGAAATTGCCGAGGGACCGCAATGCCGTCAAACGTGGCATCCGGATCGCTCAATGTTTAACACGATTCGCCCGAGCCTGCACGTCGATCAGGCGATGGGTTCGTTTAACAGCTCGGCGTGATTTGCTTCGTTATCCTTTATACATTCACGTTCATCCGAATCACCCATGACGCCGAGCCACGATTGTTTCACTTTCCAGCTCGATCCGTTTCGGTCGCAAAACGTACGGTTAAGCCGCGTCTTACAGAGTTGCGGCGCGCGTCCGGCTTTAATACCGACATCACGAACAGCCAGGTGCGAAATGAAACCCCTCCAGATCACCGTCGATGCGCAAGGCAACACGATCATCTCCCACTCCACACCGATCAGCGAACATTGCAAGAGCCGGGCGCGCCTGCTTTCGTCGCTTGTGAACATGGTCGCCGCGCCCGGTGGATTCGAGCACTTCTCGACCTTCTCCGATACGATGAAACGCGACATCCTGAGCCTCATGCATTCGATCGCGGAAGAGCAGTTGCCGATCATCGAGGCGCTGGAGCAACATACGGCGCAGTCCTACTACGACCGCGGTGCGAATGCGGCAGCCGAACACTATCGGCAGAAAGATCAAATGGTGAATATCGAAGCGCCGCCGCTCATGACTGACTACGCGCAGCGCTGATTCTCGAACGCTCCGTCGAAACTATGCGCCCCTGCATGAGAATGCAGGGGCGCTTTGCTTTTCCATCCGTGGAAAAGGCGGAACGACTGTAGCTTTTTGTCGATACGTATTTCGGATTAATTTCGATACGGTATCTTATTAATAGGTCGCGCTACAACGTATCAAAATCAAGACCGAGACAGCTTCGAGCGCCCTGCACGAAGACTCATAACGATAAAACGCGAGGCATCATGCAACACCATTCCGAGCCGCCAATGGCGAAAGCGATGTATATCCTTGGGCAGATCGGCGCGATCATCTGTCACGAACGTGGGCCGCGCCCACAAACCGCGGTGCTGACGAAAATGGCGTCGCGGCCCGCCGAGGGCTTTTCGATCGCCGTCGCGACGATGAACGAATTATGTCCGCCGCGACGCGGACATCGTCGCGCGTTGCTGCAATGGAAGCACAAGGAAATCCGGCGTCTGAGCAAAATGCTGCCCGATCCTTTGCCGACGGCCGCATCCGCGCATACTCAAATGCCGTTCTGGGCCGGCTATTGCCAGTACTGGGAAGACATGCTCAAAGAGCACGTTCAACGCGATATCGAACAGCTCACGCTTACGCTCCACGACATTCAGCGCAGGCGCGCCGACGCGTGATCGCCCTCGCCTTCGCGCGAAGCGAAATAATCGCGGAGCACCGCGATCATCCCGTCGAGTTCGGTCGGCTTCACGAAATAGCCGTTGAAGCCGGTCCGCTGCGCGCGCGTCAGGTCCTCCGGATCCGTGCGGCTCGTATGCGCGATCAAGAGCGTCGATAGATCGATGGCGCGGATCGCCTCGGCCGCTTCCCAGCCGTCGCCGAGCGGCATCATCAGATCGAGCAGCACCACGCCGGGTCGCCACTTGCGCGCGAGCGCCACCGCGTCGAGTCCGGTGTGCACCGCGCGCACGGTGAAATCGGCGTCCTCGAGCGCAAGACAGATCGCACGCGTCGCCTCAAGATCGTCATCGGCGATGAGCACGCGCGGCTCGTCGTGGCGCGTCGCGCGCCGCGGAATCTGCCACAGCGCCTGCGCAGGAACACGGTCGTGTCGTTGCATCGTTAAGGCCTCGGAATGGACGGAGATGAGAGCAACGATCATTCCCTCGCGGGTGTCGGCAAGTGCATCGGCAAGCGGCATGCGGACCGCCGACGTTACACTTCGGGATTACCCGAGGGCTGTCGCGACGCGCACATGCACGCGCGCCGTGCACGATTCGCATCGGCGTCGCAAGAGCGTCGACGATGGTGCACACACCCCAAAACGAGAGGCTAATCGATGTTCGTCGTGTATTGGCTCGGCGGCAACCCTGATATCGAGGGAGCGGCTCGCTTCAAAAGATTCGATGCAAACGCGCTCGGCGACGCGCTGCGCTTCGCGGAAGACCTGCGCCGCCGCCAGTCCGATGGCGAGGACATCGGCTTCGTCACGCTATGCAGTGAAAACCCGCATTCGGTCGGCAAGCCCGGCGTCGCCGATCCGCCGGCCGATTACGACTGGAAGAAGCGCCGCCGCTAGCCCGACCTGCCAGAACACGCCCGACCCTTGCGCGTGACAGCGCGGTTTTTTAAGCTGCTTTGTAAAAGATGCAGGCTCGCGCTCATTCACAGCTAACTTTGCGCGCCGATCATCCGATCTGAACGAAACAGACCGGAGACTCATCATGTACAAGCACATTCTCGTCGCGGTAGGCACGAGCCTCAGCGAAAGCGCCCTGACCACCGCCATCACGCGCGCACGCGACTGCAACGCACGGCTGACGGCGCTGCATATCGTCGATCAGACACCGTGGTGGGCCATCGTCACCGCCGACAGCAATCCTGGCGAAACGCTCGACGTCATCGACGATCACGCGCGGGCCGTGACACGCTATGCGGCGCGGCTGATCGATAGCGCGGGCATCGACGGCATCGCGCGCAGCGTGACGCAGCCGCTCGATGGCACGAGCGTCGGCGACCTGATCGCACGTGAGGCGAAAGCGCTGGGCGCGGATCTCATCATCCTCGGCGGGGAGGCCGACACTGGCTGGCGGCACGGCGAAGCGCGCCTGCGCGACGTGGTCTGTCAGCACGCGAGCTGCGATGTGCTGATCGCGGCGCACGCGAGCGCGCCGCTTTCCACGCAGAACGAAATGCAATCGATCGAGGCGCGCGTCGCCGCTTCGTCGGTCCGCGCGGGAACGCGCGCGTCGCATCGTCAGAGCGCGCCGCGCAAGTGAGCCGCAAGCTGGACGATGCCGATCGAGATCTGCTTTTCACGTTTCGGATCGAGCCGGCCGATCGGCACGCTCGTCGATACCGCGACGCGCTTGCCCGCCGGCGTCATCCCGACATAGGCCGCGAAGCACGCGAGACCTTCCGCGACTTCTTCGCGCTCCACCGCGAGCCCGCTCGCGCGAATCGATGCGAGTTCGCGCAGCAACGCCGCGCGCCGCGTGATGGTGCGCGGCGTCACCGCTTCGAGACGCTCGGGAAGGCGCTCGATCACGGCTTCATCGGGCATGCCCGCGAGCAGTGCCTTGCCGAGCGCGCAGCAGTGCGCGGGCAGCCGCGAACCGAGATCGGACACGAGCCGCACCGGCCGATGTGCGTCTTCGCGCGCGATATACACCACCTGCACGCCGTCGAGCACCGCGAGTTGCACGACCTCGTTGTGCTTGTTGATGAACGCGCCCGCGCCCTCGCGAAACGCGGCCTGCAGCTTGTCGTGCCGCACATAAGCGTTGCCGAGCTCGAACAGGCCGACGCCGATCATGTAACCGTCATCGCGCTTTTCGATCCATTGCATGCGCGCGAGCGTTTCCAGCGTCAGATAGAGCGTGCTGCGCGACAGGCCCGTGTGTTCGGCGAGCGTGGCCGCGCGCACTGGTTTCGCGGCGGCGGCGAGCGCTTCGAGAATATCGCTCGCGCGGCGCAGCGCGGGGACGTCGTAGGTTTTCTCCATAGCCGAATATTCCAATAGGTTGGACATTTAATCAACCTGATGGACACCACCCGGCACGCGGGCTACGATCGGCTTTCCTTTCCCGCCTGTCATTCGCATTCATGCAAACCGTCAACGTTTCCTCCTGTCTGCCCGAAGACTTCGCCGACGCCGTGCTGATCGGCCGCGTCTGGCGTCCCGCGCCCGTGAACGGCCCCGCCATCGTCGCGGTTCGCAAGGGGGAAGTGTTCGACATCACGCGCGCTGCGCCGACCACCGCCGATCTCTTCGACAGCGCCGATGCGCTCGACATCGCCCGAAACGCGGACGGCGAGCATCTCGGCAACGTGCAGGATCTGCTGCAGGCGACGCTCGATGCATCCGCCGACGGTGTGCGCCTGCTCGCGCCCTGCGACGTGCAGGCAGTGAAAGCGTGCGGCGTCACGTTCGCGGTGAGTCTGCTGGAGCGCGTGATCGAAGAGCAGGCGGGCGGCGACGCGAGCAAGGCGCAGGAGGTGCGCGACACGATCAACAAGCTGATCGGCGCGGATCTGTCGAAGATCAAGCCGGGTTCCGAAAGCGCGGCGAAGCTGAAGGCCGAGCTGGAGCGTCGCGGCGCGTGGTCGCAATACATGGAAGTCGGCATCGGGCCGGATGCCGAGGTGTTCTCGAAATCGCAGCCGATGTCGTCGGTCGGGTTCGGCGCGGATGTCGGCCTGTATCCGACATCGAAATGGAACAATCCGGAGCCGGAGATCGTGCTCGCGGTGAATGCGCGCGGGGAGATCGTCGGCGCGACGCTCGGCAACGACGTGAATCTGCGCGATATCGAAGGCCGCAGCGCGCTCCTGCTGGGCAAGGCGAAGGACAACAACGCATCGTGCGCGATCGGCCCGTTCGTGCGGCTGTTCGACGAGCGCTTCACGCTCGATACCGTGCGCGGCACGAGCGTGTCGCTGCGCATCGAAGGCGCGGACGATGGCTTCGTGCTCGAAGGCGTGAGCCACATGAGCGAAATCAGCCGCGATCCGGCCGATCTCGTCACGCAGACGCACGGCGCGCATCATCAGTACCCGGACGGCTTCATGCTGTTCCTCGGCACGATGTTCTCGCCGATCAAGGATCGCGATGCCGAAGGCGGTGGCTTCACGCATCATCTCGGCGATGTCGTGACGATCTCGACGCCGAGTCTCGGCGCGCTCGTCAACACGGTGAGGCTGTCGACCGAGATCGAGCCGTGGACGTTCGGCGTGCGCGCGTTGTACCAGAGTCTCGCGGCGCGGGGGTTGTTGGGAAAGGCGGGTTGAGGGCGTTGACTAAGGGCGTCGAGGCTCGGTTGCGTGGGCCGCTTCGACTGGTCTGAACGCGGCGATGATCGTGCGTGTGCCCAGTTGTCGCGCAGCGGCGCCGACGATTCCATTCCACCCACACGAACACGCCTAAAACCGTCTCACGACGCCCCGAAGCGAAACCCCTTCGCCTGCCCTTTCGTCACCAGTTGAACCGGCGTTTCCATATACGGCGACAAATCCCTTTGCCGCCGTCTTTCGAGCAACGCCTTCACCGCGACATCCACGCCGAATACCGCCTGCCGCGCGCCGAATTGTTCGACCGTCGCGAGCAGTCTGCCGTCGTCGAGCATCGGCTGCACGGCGTCGATATTGTTGTAGCCCGTCACCAGCACGCGGCCGGTTTTGCCGGCGATGCGGACCGCCTCGATCGCGCCCATCGCGATGTTGTCGTTCGCGCACAGCAGCCCGCGCAAGTCCGGGTGCGCATAGAGCATTTGCAGCGCGATCGCCTTGCCGCTCGCTCTGGTCCAGTCGCCGCTGTCGGTGCCGGCGACGCGCATGCCCGCCGCGTTCATCGCATCCGTGAATCCGAGCGTGCGCTGCTGCGCGTTGAGATCGTTCGGCGGCCCTTCGATGATGCCGACTTCATCGCCCGCCTTGAGCTTCGAACCGAGGTACGCACCGACGAGCTTTGCGCCGCGGCGGCTGTCCGGTCCGACGAACGGAATGGTGACGTGGGCCGCGTCCTGCGCGGCTTCGTCGAACGGATTGTCGATCGCGATCACGATGATGCCCGCCGCGATCGCCTTCGCGGTCACGGGCAACAGCGCCTTCGAGTCCGCGGGCGCGATGACGATCGCGTCGACCTTGGCGTCGATGAGCGTTTCGACGATATGGATCTGCCCGGCCACATCGTTGTCGGTGAGCGTGCCGTTGGTCGTGAGGTCGAGCTGCGATGCGTAATGCCGCTGGTAATTGCGCGCGCCGTCGATCATCGACACGACGAACGGATCGTCGAGCGACTTCATCACGAGCGCGACGGTCGCCTTGTCCGATGCCGCGCGAGCGTCGCCCGCGCGCACGAGCGCGCACGCGCTCAGGGCGCACGCGGCAAGCAGGCGGCGGCGGACAAGGCTCGTCATGAAATATCGAGACGGAAGGAAACGTCTCATTGTAGACGCACGCGCCCCGGCCGCCGGACGCAGCCCGGTCGCCAGTAAGGCCAGGCTTTCAGCGCGCCGGCATCGAAATCAGCGCTGCGCGCGCTTGCCCCATGCGAGCGCGATGAAGGCCGTGCACAGCGCTTCCATGCCAAGCGCGTCTTCGTCGTCGAAGCGGTTCGCCACCGGACTGTCGACGTCCCATACGCCGATCAGCGTGCCGTCGCTCGCGACGAGCGGCACGACAATCTCCGAGCGCGACGCCGAATCGCACGCGATGTGACCGGGAAACGCATGCACGTCCGGCACGACTTGCGTGCGCCGCTCGCGCGCCGCCGTGCCGCAGACGCCGCGTCCGAGCGCGATGCGCACGCACGCCGGCTTGCCCTGGAACGGCCCGACGACGAGTTCGGCGCCATCGAAGAAATAGAAGCCGGCCCAGTTCAGATCCGGCAGCGTGTGAAAAACGAGCGACGAGAAATTCGCGGCGTTGGCGATGAAGTCGGTTTCGTCGGCGATGAGGGCGCGGGTTTGCTGGAGCAGATCGTCGTACTGTGCGGTCTTGCTCGCGTGCGTGGCGTGGGAGATCGAAAACATGGAACGGCAGACGGAATGTCGAAAAGTGTCGCCGACGATAGCACATCGACCCGCCCGCCGCTTCGCGCGCATGCCCGGCCGAAAGCTGGTTTATCGCCGCTCGTAAGCTAGACGGAAAGCATCGGCGCTCAACTTGGCACTGCTGGTTGCATCGCCTAGTGTAAAGCGCACCGGGTCTGTGTCTTGCGACTGGCGGGCATCTCGTGTCACGCGTTCACCGACTCAAAAGACGCTTAAAACCCCCTCCGGGATTTCCCTCCTTTACTTCGAAGCGCCGTCGTTCTTAAATAAATCAACTTGATTTAATTAATGGCCACGACTCGATGGCCGGTTCTTCGGAGACAGCGCGTGAAATCCCCAAGCGGCAGAGGAAGCAACTCCGCGAACGTCCGCCGGTACAACGAGCGCCTGCTGCTGCAGGCGCTGCGGCGCGCCGAGCCGGCGTCGAAGGCGGATCTGGCCCGCCACGCGAATCTGACGAGCACGGCGGTCGGCAGCATCGTCGAATCGCTGGAAAATGCGGGTCTGATCGAATACTCCGGACGCCGTCTCGACGGCCAGCGCGGCCAGCCCGCGTCGCTGATCCGGCTCGATCCGCGCGGCGCGTTCGGCATCGGCGTGCGGCTCGACCGCACCGGCATCGAGACCGTGCTCGTGAATTTCGCCGGCGACGTGCTCGCGCGCAGCGCACTCGACGCCGTGCTGCCGCATCCGGCCGAAGTGCTGAAAATCGTGCAACGCGACGTCAAAGGCATGCTTCGCCTGCTTTCCGATTCCGAACGTGAGCGGCTGACGGGCGTCGGCATCGCCCAGCCTTTCAATCTCGGCAGCTGGCTGCGCGAACTCGGCTTGCCCGCCGAGCGTTTCCGCGCCTGGGACGAAACGGATTTCGCCGATGAGCTCGGCCGCGCGCTGGCGTTGCCGGTCTTCAGCGAGAACGACGGCAACGCCGCCGCGACCGCCGAACTCTTTTACGGCCACGGCCGCCGCTGCGACGACTTCGTGTATCTGTTTCTCGGCTCGGCGATCGGCGGCGGCATTGCGATCAACGGCGACTGTCTGCGCGGCACATCGGGCAATGCGGGCGATATCGGCGTGATTCCCGTGCCGCCGAGCCGCCTGCCGTCCGCGCCGCAGCCGGACGGCCAGTGGGACATCCTTCTGTCGCGCGCGTCGCTGAATGCGCTGGTGCGGCATCTCAACTACTGCGGCGCGGCGGCGGACAACCGCGTCGACTTGCAGGCGTGCATCGAGCGGCATCTGCCGGCCGTCGACGAATGGATCGACGATTGCATCGAGGCGCTCGCTCCCGCCCTGCGCGCGACGCTCTGCGTACTCGACGTGCCGATGGTCGTGATCGACTCCGACATCGACGGCGGCCTGCTCGACAAGCTCGTGAAACGTCTTTCGACGTCGCTCACCGCCAACGCGCCCGAAGCGCGCGGCACCCCGACGCTCGTGCGCGGCTCCTTCGGCCCGGATGCGGGCGCGATCGGCGCGGCCACGTTGCCGATGTTCTTCAACTTCTCACCGCGCGCGGCCATTCGCCACGCGGGCATCAAATCGCAAGAGGTGAACCATGCCGCATGATGCTTCCAGCCGACCGCCGCTTCTAGAAATGCGCGGCATCAGCAAAACCTTTCCGGGCGTGCGCGCGCTGAACGACGTGCGTCTCTCGGTCTATCCCGGCGAAGTGCATTCGCTGATGGGCGAAAACGGCGCGGGTAAATCCACGCTGATGAAGATTCTCTCGGGCGCGTATCAGGCCGACGCGGGCGGCGAGATTCTCATCGACGGCAAGGCGGTCACCATCGACGGGCCGCTCGCCGCGCGCTCGCTCGGCGTCGCCGTGATCTATCAGGAATTGAGCCTCGCGCCGAATCTGTCCGTCGCGGAGAACATCTATGCGGGGCGCGAGTTGCGGCGCGGCAGGCTGGTCGACCGCGCGGGCATGGAGCGCGGCTGCGTGGACGTGCTGAAGCGCCTCGGCGCGAACTTCAAGCCGCATACGCTCGTCGGGGATCTGTCGATCGCGGAACGGCAACTCGTCGAAATCGCGCGCGCCGTGCATGCGCATGCCCGCATCCTCGTGATGGACGAGCCGACCACGCCGCTCTCGTCGCGCGAAACCGACCGCCTGTTCGAGCTCGTGCGCCAGTTGCGCGAGGAAGGCATCGCGATCATCTACATCAGTCACCGGATGGCGGAGATCTATGAGCTTTCCGATCGCGTATCCGTGCTGCGCGACGGCGCCTACGTCGGCACGCTGATGCGCGAGGAGCTCTCCGCCGACAGCCTCGTGAAGATGATGGTCGGGCGCGACATCTCCGGCTTCTACAAGAAGCAGCACGCGCCCTACGATCCGGGCAACGTCGTGCTCTCCGTGCGCGACATGGCCGACGGCAATCGCGTGAAAGGATGCAGCCTCGATCTGCACAAGGGCGAAGTGCTCGGCATCGCGGGGCTCGTCGGCGCGGGCCGCACGGAGTTCGCGCGCCTGATCTTCGGCGCGGAACCGGCGACGCGCGGCGAAGTGTCGATGCACGGCAAGCCGCTGAAACTGCGCACGCCGCGCGACGCGATCGACGCCGGTCTCGTCTATCTGACGGAGGATCGCAAGGGCCAGGGCCTCTTCCTCGACATGAGCGTGCGCGACAACATCAACATCACGATCGCCGGGCGCGACGCGAAAGCGGGCGTGATGGACCTGCCGCGCGGCAACACGCGCGCGAAGGACGCGATCGCCGCGCTCACGATCCGCGTGCCGAACATGCGCGTGAACGTCGGCGCGCTGTCGGGCGGCAATCAGCAGAAGGTGCTGCTGTCGCGCCTGCTCGAAACGAAGCCCGAAGTGCTGATCCTCGACGAGCCGACGCGCGGCGTGGACATCGGCGCGAAGTCGGAGATTTATCGAATCATCAACGATCTGGCGCGCTCGGGCGTCGGCGTGATCGTCATCTCGAGCGAGCTGCCGGAAGTGATCGGCGTGGCGGATCGCGTGCTCGTGATGCGCGAAGGCGAAATTGCGGGCGAACTCGGCGGCCATTCGGGCAAGCCGATTTCGCAGGAAGGGATCATCGAACTGGCGACGGGCTCGAAGGTCGCGCTCGATCAGGCGGCTTAAAGGATATCGGAGAGAGACATGGCTAACACGACGAAACACCACGACACGGCGCCGGTTGCAAAGGCGGAAAGCGTATCGCAGCGGCAGAACCGCATCGAGCATCGCGAACGCATGCAGGTGCTGATGCGCACCGCGGGCATGCTGCCCGTGCTGATCCTGCTGTGCATCGGCTTCGGCATCGTGACCGACGGCTTCTTCAGCCTCCAGAATCTGTCGATCGTCACGCAGCAGGCATCGATCAACATCGTGCTCGCCGCGGGCATGACCTTCGTGATTCTCACGGGCGGCATCGATCTGTCGGTCGGCTCGATTCTGTCGGCGGGAGCGGTCGCCGCGCTGCTCGCATCGAATATTCCGGGCTGGGGATGGCTCGGCATTCCGGCGGCGCTCGCCGTAGGCCTCGGCTTCGGCGTCATCAACGGCCTGCTGATCGCGCTGCTCAAGCTGCCGCCGTTCATCGTGACGCTCGGCTCGCTCACCGCCGTGCGCGGCATCGCGCGCCTGATCGGGCACGACACGACAATCTTCAATCCGCAACTGCCGTTCGCGTTCATCGGCAACGACACGCTCCTCGGCGTGCCCTGGCTCGTGATCATCGCGCTTGCGGTCGTGATCGCGTCGTGGTTCATCCTGCGGCGCACCGTGCTCGGCCTGCGCATCTATTCGGTCGGCGGCAATCCGGAAGCGGCGCGTCTGTCGGGCATCAAGGTGTGGGGCATCGAGCTGTTCGTCTACGCGATCTCCGGCCTCCTCGCGGGTCTGGGCGCCGTGATGTCCGCCGCGCGTCTCTATGCGGCGAACGGCCTGCAACTCGGCCAGTCGTATGAACTCGATGCCATCGCAGCGGTGATTCTCGGCGGCACGAGCTTCGTCGGCGGCGTCGGATCGATCGTCGGCACGCTGGTCGGCGCGCTCATCATCGCGGTGCTGAGCAACGGCCTCGTGCTGCTCGGCGTGTCGGATATCTGGCAATACATCATCAAGGGCCTCGTCATCATCGGCGCGGTGGCGCTCGATCGTTATCGTCAACGCGGCTCGGCTCGCACCTGATTCTCATCGATCATCCGGGCGCTTGCAGGTCCGCTCGCGCCCGCCCCGATACCAACGGACCAACTGGAGACAACAACATGCGCAAGCACAATAAGCTTTTCGCCAGCGTCGCACTCGCTCTCGGTTTCACCCTGTCGCTATCCGCGCAAGCCGCCGACAAGCAGTTGAAGTCCGTCGGCATCACGGTCGGCTCGCTCGGCAATCCGTACTTCGTCACGATCTCGAAGGGCGCCGAAGCGAAAGCCAAGACGATCAACCCGAACGTCAAGGTGACCGCGGTGTCGTCGGATTACGACATGAACAAGCAGTTCACGCAGATCGACAACTTCATCTCGGCGCACGTCGACATGATCCTGCTGAACGCCGTCGATCCGAAGGCGATCGAGCCGGCCGTGAAGAAGGCGCAGAAGGCGGGCATCGTCGTGGTCGCGGTCGATGTCGCGGCGGCGGGCGCGGACGCGACCGTGCAGACCAACAACGTGCAGGCCGGCGAAATCTCCTGCGATTTTCTGGCGAAGAAGCTCAACGGCAAGGGCAACGTGGTGATCGAGAACGGCCCGCAGGTGTCGGCGGTCATCGATCGCGTGAACGGCTGCAAGTCGGTGCTCGCGAAGAATCCGGGCATCAAGATCCTCTCCGACGACCAGGACGCGAAAGGCTCGCGCGAAGGCGGCATGAACGCGATGCAGGGTTATCTCACGCGTTTCCCGAAGCTCGACGGCGTGTTCGCGATCAACGATCCACAAGCGATCGGCACCGACCTCGCGGCGAAGCAATTGCATCGGAACAACATCGTGATTACGTCGGTGGACGGCGCGCCCGATATCGAAACGGCGCTCAAGTCCGACACGATGGTCCAGGCATCCGCGAGCCAGGATCCGTGGGCGATGGCGCAGCAGGCGGTGAGCGTCGGCTATGACCTCATGAACGGAAAGAAGCCGAGCAGCTCGACGATTCTGCTGCCGTCCACGCTCGTCACGCGGGAGAACGTCGGCAGCTACAAGGGATGGTCGTCGCCGCGTTGAACATCGTTACTTGATCGGCACCACGCGCAGCGCGCTCGGCTTGTCCGGCGCGCTCGACCGGTCCACCGCGATCAGCCGCTTGCGCGCGACATCCACCGCGACGCCGCGCGGCGCTTCGAAACCATCGGCGACGATCGTCGCCCGGCCGCGCTTCGAGATGCTGCATACGGCGTGCGAGCCGCACTTCGTGTAGAGCGTGCCGTCGGGCGTCGCGGACATCAGGTCGGGCGCGTCGACGGTCGCGAAGACATCGCTCGCGGCCACCGGCGCGCTCGCCGCCCGCGCCGCCTGGAGATCCACCTTGTAGATGCGGTTCGCGGCCTGATCGCTGATATAGAGCGTGTCGCCGGCCGCCGCGAGTCCGACCGGCTTGCCCAAACCCGTGACGATGTCGCGCTCGATCACCTGACGCGGTGCCGTACCGCGCGTAATGACGCTCACGCCCCCTTCGGGCGGCGCGTTGCCCTCCTTCACGAACCAGCTCGACAAAAACGTGCCGCCATCGAGCACGAGCAGGCCCAGACGCCGGCGCGCGGAATTCGTGTCCGATGCGAGCGCGACCTGGCCGCTCGGCGCGACATCGAAGACCGCGCTCGACGAACCGAAACCGAATTGCTCGACGAGCAGATGCCCGTTCGGCGCGAATGCGATCTGGCTCAATCCGGTGCGCTCGCCGGCGGCCGCCGGAATGCGCGCGTAGAGCGAGAACGCAGGCGCATCTTCTTCACCGATGTGCGTCGTCATCACGATGCCGTTGGTTCTGTCATCGGTGACGAACACCGCGCCGTCGGAATCGCGCACGGCGACGCCGTTCGGCGTGCCCGCGAGCGGCACCTTCTGCACGCTGGTGCCCGGCGCGACCGTGCCGCATGCCGCGACGAAGATCGTCATTGCGATTGCCGCCATCAGCCGACGCTTCATGCGCTTCTCCCGTCGATTGGCCGTCGACGAGCCATGGACGATGGCGTCGCGCCGGACGTCGTAATATAGCCGCAGATATCGCACCGCTCAAGCCGCGCGCCACGCGTTCATCCACGACTTCCAGCGGCAGCGGGCTTCAGTCAGTCGGGCGATGCATCGCACGCGCGCTTGAACGAAGACGCGCCGGCGGGCCTTTCCGAAGCGGCGAGCCGTTGCAATGCCACGAGGCCGAGGAGCGCGAGTCCGAGGCCGAGCGTGAAGTCCGCGTGTACGCCCGCGCGGTCGACGATCGTGCCGCCCACCGCCGAACCGACTGCGATCGCCACCTGGATGACGCTGACGAACATGGCCGATCCCGCCTCGGGCAGGTCCGCGGTGCCGCGCTGAATCCAGACGCTGAAGCACAGCGGCAAGGCGCCGAACGCAATGCCCCAGAGCAGCATCCCAGCAGTCTCCCCGATCGGCGAATGTTCGAGCAGCAGCATGGACGACATCGCGCCGAGCAGCAGCAACACCATCGCCGCGACCGACTTCTTGAGATGGTTCGAGACCGCCATCGACATCAGCGCGTTCGAGAAGAAACCGATCAGTCCGAATCCGAACAGCAGCAGCGTGATGGTGCTCAAGGAAAAGTCTTGCTCGAGCAGCGGCGCGATGTAGGTATAGGTCGAGAAGTGCGCGCCGAACACGAGCGCGACCATCAGCATGCTCAGGCGCGTGTGCGGTCTTGCGATCAGCTTCCTGAAATCGGCGGCGCGCAATGCCGATGCGGACGGCAACGAAGGCACGAGCAGCGCCTGTGCAACCAGCGCCACCGCGACCAATACCGCGGTCGCGCCGAACGACAGACGCCACGATGCAAACGAAGCGATGAACGTGCCGAGCGGCACGCCGATGACCGTCGCGAAGGTCACACCCGTCAGAATCGTCGCGGTTGCCTTGGCCGCGTCCTTGGCTTGCACGAGCCTCGGGGCGGCAGCGGTCGCCAGCGTCCAGAAGCCGCCCAGCGCGGCGCCGAGCAAGGCACGCCCCACGAGCATGACCGGAAGACTGTTCGCGACCGCGCTCACGAGGTTCGCGATCAGGAGCATCGCGGTGAGAAGCAGGAAGACATGTCGCCGGTCCATGCGGCCCGCCCCGACGATGAGCGTCGGCGCGAATATCGCGGCCATGACGCCTGGCGTCGTGACCATGAGGCCCGCGACGCCGGGTGACACGCCGAGGTCATGCGCGATTTGGGGCAGCAATCCGACCGGCAGAAACTCCGCTGTCACGAAGGCGAACGCACTCACGGCGACAGCGATGACAGAGAGCCACTGACGCACCGACGTCGAATTTCCTTGCGACGATGCCGCAATGGTTGTTGTATCGATTTGCATGATGGCATTGATGCAGGATTGGAGTCGGACACTTTATGTCGGGCTCCAGCCGGGAAAAAGCATCGTGCCTTGAACAGAGTTGCCGGCGTGGCCGAACAATCTGCACGCGCCGACGAGCCGGCGTTCATGCCGGCCCGTCGTCGCCGTTTTGAGTGTCAGGCCTGCACGAATGCGAGCAGGTCTGCGTTGAGGACGTCCGCGTTTACGGTCAGCATGCCGTGCGAGAAGCCCGGATACGTTTTCAACGTGCCGTTCTTCAGCAACTTGATGGACTTCAGCGCGGCGTCCGCGATGGGCACGATCTGGTCGTCCTCGCCGTGCAGCACGAGCGTCGGTACGGAGATCGACTTCAGGTCTTCCGTCTGGTCCGTCTCGGAGAACGCCTTGATGCCCTCGTAATGCGCCTTCGCGCTGCCCATCATGCCCTGACGCCACCAGTTCTGGATGACACCCTGATGCACGGTCGCGCCCGAGCGGTTGAAGCCGTAGAACGGGCCTGCGGGAACATCGACGAAGAACTGCGCCCGGTTGTCGGCGAGCGCCTTGCGAAAGCCGTCGAAAACGTCGATCGGCAGACCTTCCGGATTCGCTTCGGTCTTCAGCATCAGCGGAGGCACCGCGCTGACGAGCACAGCCTTGGCGACGCGTCCCGACGGCTCGCCGTGCTTCGCGACATACCGGGCAACTTCGCCGCCTCCGGTCGAATGTCCGATATGGACCGCGTTCTTGAGATCGAGCGCCTCCACGACCGCGAAGGCGTCGGCGGCGTAGTGGTCCATGTCGTGACCTTCCGAGACTTGCGACGAGCGTCCGTGTCCGCGTCGATCGTGCGCGACGACGCGATAACCCTTCTGGACGAAAAACAGCATTTGCGCGTCCCAGTCGTCCGAGGAAAGCGGCCAGCCATGATGGAAGACGATGGGCTGCACGTCTTTCGGACCCCAATCCTTGAAGAAAATTTCGACGTTGTCTTTGGTCGTGACGAACGGCATGACGATCCTCTCTCGCTAAAGGTTGTGCAGCAGGACGCCGGCCGGGCATATCGCCCAGCACCGGCTTCGATGATCTCGCAGGTAAGACAGAGGGACGACCGGCGCTGGCGCCGCCCGAGTAGAACAGTACACGGTTGCCGGTTTTGCTGCCGTATCCCCCTCGCACCATGCCCATCATGCGCAGTCGATGATGTCGGCGGCCGGACATCGTAATATAGTCGCGGATATAGCGCGGTTCGGGCAATCGATCCTTTTTCTGGACGCATTCAACCTATGCAAATCAGCCATGCAACCATGCCGTCATCAGGCCACGGCATCGACGGCGACCCGTGTGTCGTCGAGATCGGCGGTGCGGTTCAGCGGCCGCTGACGCTCGATGTTCCCGCCTTGCGCGAATTCGCGTGCGCGCGAATCGAGCCTTTCGATCTCGTGTGCTTTTCAACGGGCCGCTACATTCGTCCGATGGGAAGCTATCGCGGCGTGCAGTTGCGCGCGCTGCTCGATGCCGCCGGCGTGCGCCGGCCGGACAACACGGATTTCAAGCGCACCGTATTTCTTGCGCATGCGCACGACGGCTACGCCGTGACGTTTTCGTGGCATGAGCTCTTCAATACGCCGATCGGCGCGCAGGTGATCATCGCGTACGAGTACGAGGATCGTGCGCTCGGCATCGAGGACGGCCTGCCGGTGCTGGTTTCCGGCGCGGACACCGTGCATGCGCCGCGCCATATGAAGCGTCTCGTGCGCGTGGATGCACACGTGCTGGGCACATCGCATCGATGAACGCGTCTGCGCGTGCGCTGCTCTCGCACGCCGTCCATCCCGATGCACCCGATACCGTGCTGTTCGCGCGGCTCGTCGGCGCGCGTGTCGAATCGAACGATATGCTTTTGCTCGGGCTGGGCGGCGACGAACTTTCGGCGCTGATTCGCCGCCATTTTCCCGGCGCGTCGGTCGACCGTTCGCCGGGCGCGGTGTTCAGGTCGGCGCACTGGCCGTTCGTGCGCGATCTGCGCGGCCTGCTGATGTGGCACGACCGCACGGCGGCGCGGCATCGCCAGGACGCGCTTTGTCTCGCGACGATCATCTCCGCCGCGTCGCTGCGCCCCGATCATCTGTGGCGCGACCTCGGTCTGGACGGCCGCGACGACGTCACCGACATGCTCGGGCGTCACTATCCCGAACTCATCGCGCGGAACGTCGCCAATATGCGCTGGAAGAAATTTCTCGCGCAGGAAGTCGCGCGTGCGAGGGGCGTCGAGCCGACGTGCGCACCGGGCTGTCCCGGATGCGAGGATTTCGGCTTCTGCTATCCGGACAACCGATAACGCCCGCAACCCCGCGATGAAACGTCCGTCCGATTCCCTTCGTGTATCCTCTCGGGCATGGCGACGACCCTGAAAACACCGGAAAGCGACAAAGACTTGGACGCGGCGAATCAGCCGGCCGAAGTGCGCTTTCGCATGCGCATCACGAAAGGCGAGATCATCGCGATCGGCCCGGGCAAGGTTTCACTGCTCGAAGCGGTTCGCAAGCACGGTTCGATTTCAGCGGCGGCGCGCAGCCTCGAAATGTCGTATCGGCGCGCGTGGCTGCTCATCGACGAACTCAATCGCTCGCTCAAATCGCCCGCGACGATCTCCGAACAAGGCGGCCAAAGCGGCGGCGGCTGCGTGCTGACGCCGGTCGGCGAGAGTATCGTGCGGCTTTATCGCGATATCGAAGCGCAGGCGCAAGCCGCGTGCGCCGTGCAGATCGAATCGCTCACGCAGTTGCTGAAGCCCTAACCGTGACGTAAGCAGAACGCCGACGGCGGCGGCGTGCTCGTGTGCGCGTGCTGCGCGCTCGCGTTCAGGCGCGCGACGAACTCCACGAAGCTCGCGACGCTCGCGGTGCGCAGCGGCGAATATTCGACGCCATTGCGCTCGCAGACGCGCTTGAGCATGCTCATCGAATCGTGATCGATGCAATCGACGGGGAACAGCACGACATCCGCGTGCGGCAGCGCGGCCGCAAGCAGGCCCTTGCGATCCTCGATACCGCCGTCGTGGACGATCAGCTCGCCGCCCGCGGCATCCACCAGCGACTTCAACACCGCATTCGAATTCGGCCGACCGCCGACGTAGACGATACGTTTGCCGCTCACCCATTCGACGGCGCGCCGGCGCGCGTCGGGCTGACCGCCGGCGTCGAGCGTCGCGCGTTCCAGCGCCGCGCATTCGGCCTGCACGACTTTCAACAGCGCCTGAGCTTCGCCGAGCTTGTTGCGCAACGCGCGCGTCTCGTCCTCTTCCTGTTGCGCGCGCTGCTCGGCGGCTTCGCGGCGGCTCGTGTGGAGCGCGAGGCGGCGCTCGCCATCGTCGATTTTTTCGCGCAGTCGCGTGACTTCCGCTTCGAGTTGCGTCGTCGACGAATCCGCCTTGCGTTCGGCGAGCGCCGCGAGTTGCAGCGCGTACTCGGTCGATTGCTTGACGGACGCATCGCGCTGCCCGCTCAATTCGAGCAGACGCGCCTGCTGGCGCTCGATCTTTTCCCTGAGTTCCTGATTCTCCGATTCCAGCGCGACGAGCCGCCGGATATCCGCGCGATTCGCCGCGCCGACCAGATGCGACAACATGTGCAGCTCGCCGAACGCGGACTGGCGCACTTCGATCGTCGCCTGCGGATGCGACATCACCGCCCAGTACGCGGGAGGAATATCGCCGGACTTCAACGCCTCCGTCCACAAGTCGACGAGCGCCTGGGGATCGCGCGCGGCTTCGAAACGGCGGATCGCGCCCGCGTAGCGCTCGTCGAGCGCCTTGTTCAGCGCCTTTGCGCCCGCGCCGCCCGCAATCGCGAGTTCGACGGCCGCGTGATGAATCTCCAGATCGCTCGCGTGATAGCGATCGAGGTCGGTGAATTTCGGCACGAGCTTGCGCAGCTCGCCCGTCGAAAGACAGGTGCCGATCACCGAACAATGCAGATGCGAATCCAGTTCGGCCAGGCGCGCGCGGCGGCGCGACGAGCGCAGATCGGCTTCGGTCGGCTGGCAGCAGGCGTCGCGTGCGCCAAGCGTGCTCGTGCGGGCGAGTTGAAACGGAGGGGTCTGCATGATCTCCTCGTGCTCGATCGGCTGGGCCGGAAGGCGCGTTGCTCTGACGGGTCAATCGCGATTCGTGCTTCGCAATATACCACCGAATATAGCGGCGGCAAAAATGCGGATCGATCGGCGAGTCGAGGGCCGTATCCCGCGCGCGCGGTGCGCACAGAGCGTATCCTTGTCCTTCGGCGCGCCGGGCCGGGCTGACAGCCGTTCGGCGAGGCGCGCCGCGCCGGACGTTTCCAATTGCGAAAAATCGCTCACAAGGAGAATCTGAATGGCCAGGGTTGAAGTCAAGGTTCCGCAGCTTTCCGAATCCGTCACCGAAGCGACGATGTTGCCGTGGAAGAAGAAAGCGGGCGACGCCGTGGCGCAAGACGAAATCCTCGTCGAACTGGAAACGGACAAGGTCGTGCTCGAAGTGCCCGCGCCCTCCGCCGGCGCGCTCGTGGAAGTGGTCAAGAACGCAGGCGACATCGTTCACGCGGGCGAAGTGCTCGCGATCGTCGATACGGACGCGAAGGCATCGGCCGCGGCGCCTGCCCCCGCGCCGGAAAAGCCCGCGGCTGCGGCTGCGCCCGCGCCGGCGCCCGCACCGGCGGCTGCCCCGGCTCCGGCACCCGCCGCTCCGGCTTCAGGCGAAAAGGCCGATTTCGACGTCATCGTCATCGGCTCCGGCCCCGGCGGCTATATCGCCGCGATCCGCGCCGCGCAGCTCGGCCGCAAGGTCGCGTGCGTCGAGGAATGGATCAACCCCGCCGGCAAACCGAAGCTCGGCGGCACGTGCCTGAACGTCGGCTGTATTCCGTCGAAGGCGCTGCTCGCGTCGTCGGAACAGTTCGAGAAAGCGCAACTGCATTTCGGCGATCTCGGCATCAGGATGGACAACCTGTCCGTCGATGTCGACAAGATGGTCGGCCGCAAGGAAGCGATCGTCGAGAAGATCACGGGCGGTGTGGAATTCCTGTTTCGCAAGAACAAGATCACCTGGCTCAAGGGTCACGGCAAGCTCGCGGGCAAGGCGGGCGGCAACTTCAGGGTCGAAGTGAGCGGCGACGGAAAAAGCGAGACGCACAGCGCGCAGCACGTGATCATCGCGACCGGCTCGAAGGCGCGTCATCTGCCCAACGTGCCGGTCGACAACAAGATCGTCTCCGACAACGAAGGCGCGCTCGCTTTCACTTCGGTGCCGAAGAAGCTCGCCGTGATCGGCGCGGGCGTGATCGGTCTGGAGCTCGGCTCCGTGTGGCGCAGGCTCGGCGCGGAAGTGACGATACTCGAAGCGCTGCCCGAATTCCTCGGCACCACCGATGCCGCGCTGCAAAAGGAAGCCGCGAAGCTCTTCAAGAAGCAAGGGCTGACGATTCATCTCGGCGTGAAGATCGACGGCGTGAAAGCGACGGATTCGAGCGTCGCCATCTCGTATCAGGACAAGGACGGCAACGCGCAGACGCTGGACGCGGATCGCCTGATCGTGTCGATCGGCCGGGTGCCGAACACGGACGATCTCGGCCTCGATTCCATCGGTCTGTCAGTCGACGAGCGCGGCTTCATTCCCGTCGACGGCCATTGCGCGACAAAAGTACCGAACGTGTACGCGATCGGCGATGTCGTGCGCGGCCCGATGCTCGCGCACAAGGCGGAAGACGAGGGCGTGCTGGTGGCGGAGATCATCGACGGGCAGAAGCCGCACATCGACTACAACTGCATTCCGTGGGTGATCTACACGCATCCGGAAATCGCGTGGGTCGGGCAGACCGAGCAGGCGCTGAAGGCCGAGGGCCGCGCGATCAAGGCCGGCCAGTTCCCGATGCTCGCGAACGGTCGCGCAATGGGCATCGGCGAGACCGACGGCTTCATCAAGATCATCGCGGATGCGAAGACCGACGAGATTCTCGGCGTGCACATCATCTCCGCGAACGCGTCGGATCTGATCGCGGAAGCGGTGGTCGCGATGGAGTTCAAGGCGGCGAGCGAGGATATCGGACGCATATGCCATCCGCATCCGTCGCTTTCCGAAGTGATGCGCGAAGCGGCGCTCGCCGTCGACAAGCGCGCGCTGAACATCTAAACGCGTCTCGGCATCCACACGCGCAGGAGCGAGTAAAGCCGGTCGATGTCGATCGGCTTTGCCAGGTAATCGCTCGCACCCGCCGCGAGACATTGCTCCTGATCGTCCTTCATCGCCTTCGCCGTGATCGCGATGACCGGCAGCTTCCTGAAGCGCGCGTCCTCGCGGATGCGCCGCGTCGCTTCGAGTCCGTCCATGCCGGGCATCATCACGTCCATCAGCACGACATCGATGTCGGGATTCTTGTCGAGCGACTCGATGGCCTCGAAACCATTGCGGCCGATCTCCACCTTCAGACCCTGATGCTCCAGCGCGCTCGATAGCGAGAAGATGTTGCGGATATCGTCGTCGACGAGCAGCACGCGGCGGCCATCCAGCACGCGGTCGCGCGAGCGCGAGACATGCAGCATCGCCTGGCGGTCCGCCGAGAGATCCGTCTCGACCTTGTGCAGGAACAGCGTGACTTCATCGAGCAGACGCTCCGGCGAGCGCGCGCCTTTGATGATGATCGACTGCGAATAGCGCATCAGCTCCGCTTCCTCGTCGTGCGCGAGACTGCGGCCCGTGTAGACGATCACCGGCGGGAACGAATACGCGTCGATCGCGGCCATCTGACGCAACAGGTCGCCGCCCTGCATGTCGGGCAGCTTCAGGTCGATGATCATGCAATCGAAGATCGTCGTCTTCAGCAATTCCAGGGCATCGCGGCCGAACTCGACCGGCGTGATCTCCACGTCGGCGTCGCTGATCAGTTCGACGATGCTCTGACGCTGGCGCGCATCGTCCTCGACGAGCAGGACGCGCTTGATCTTCTGACTGCTCTTCTCTTCGAGCCGCTGAAAGATCGCGGTCAGTTGCTCGCGCGTCGTCGGCTTCACCGCGTAGCCGATCGCGCCGAGATGCAGCGCGGCCTCGCTTCGGTCCGATGCCGACACGACGTGCACCGGAATATGCCGCGTCTTCGGATTCGCCTTCAGCTCCTGCAGCAGCACGAGCCCCGAGCGGTCCGGCAGGTTGATGTCCAGCAGGATCGCGTTCGGCGCGCTGTCCTGCGCGAGCTTGAGCGCCTCGCGCGCCGTGCCCGTCACGAAGCAGCGGTAGCCGAGTTCGTGCGCGAGATCGAGCAGCACTTGCGCGAACCCCGGTTCGTCCTCGACCACGAGCACGAGACGGCGGCCGGGCGTGACATCGGCGCGATCGTCGTCGATCACGTGGATCACTTCGACCGGCTCCTCGGGCAACGCGGCTTCTTCGACCGCCGCAAGCTCCGGCGCCTTCACGACGGCGTCCGGCAACGCCGCCGGCGCGCCGTGGACGACCGGCATCGTCAACGTGAACGTGCTGCCGGCGCCCTGCGCGCTGCGCACCGCGATGTCGCCGCCGAGCAGATGGGCGAGGCTGCGCGAAATCGACAGGCCGAGCCCCGTGCCGCCGTAATGGCGGCTCGTGGTGCCGTCGGCTTGCTGGAACGCTTCGAAGATCGCTTCGAGCTGATCCGGCGCAATGCCGATGCCCGTGTCCGTCACGACGAACTGCACCGCGCTCGTGTTTCCCGTTCCGCCCGCGTGCTTGAGCGTGAGCGAGACCGCGCCTGCATCCGTGAACTTCACCGCGTTCGACAGCAGGTTCTTCAGGATCTGTTCGAGACGGCGGAAGTCGGTCGTGAGCGTCGGATACGCGTCGATATCGTTCCTGAGTTCGAGCCTCAGCTTCTTCTGCCGCGCGAGCGGTTCGAACGTGCGCGCGAGCGAATCCATGATGCGCTGCAAGGGCACGTCTTCGATATGCAGATCGAGCTTGCCCGCCTCGACCTTCGAGAGATCGAGAATGTCGTTGATGAGATTGAGCAGATCGTTGCCCGCCGAATATATCGTCTGCGCGTACTTGATCTGATCGCTCGTCAGATTGCCGGTCTTGTTCTCGGACAGCAGCTTCGCGAGGATCAGCGAACTGTTGAGCGGCGTGCGCAGCTCGTGCGACATGTTCGCGAGAAACTCGGATTTGTAGCGGCTCGCGCGCTGCAGCGCCTCGGCGCGCGTTTCCAGTTCGCCCTGCGCGGCGTTGAGCGCGACGTTGCGTTCATCGAGCACGCGCGCCTGTTCCGCGAGCTGATCGTTGGTCTGTTCGAGTTCGGTCTTCTGATTCGCGAGATAAACCTGCGCCTGCGAAAGCGCCGTGGTCTGCTGTTCGAGTTCCTCGTTGGTCGTGCGCAGTTCTTCCTGCTGCATCTGCAACTCTTCGTTCAGTTGCTGCGTCTCTTCGAGCACGCTTTGCAGGCGTTCACGATACTGCGCCGCCTCGACGAAGTCGCCGATATTGCTCGCGATCAGCTTAAGGAACTGCTGGTCGCGCTCGGTCAGCGTGTGCATCGCGCCGAGCTCGATCGCGCCCGTCGCCTGGCCTTCGTTCTCGATCGGCAAGATGGCGAGGCTCGCGGGCACGCTCGCGCCGAGCGCCGATGTCACCTTCCAGTAACCGGCGGGCACATCGTTCATGCTGGTCAGCTTGCGCGCACGCACCGCCTGCCCGACGAGGCTCTTCACGCCCGCGAGCGACTCGGGAACCGGCGCGCTGTCGGGATCGAAGCCGAAGCTCGCGGTGCGCTTCAACGCGCCGTCGGCTTCGCGCACGTAGAACGCGCCCATCGATATCTTCAGATAGTCCGCGAGGAAATCGAGAATCGTCTGGCAAAGCTGTTCGAGCGACTGCCGGCCGATCACCTTCTCGGCAAGCTGCGTCTGACCTTCGCGCAGCCAAGCCTGCTCCTGCAGCGCGCGCGTTTGCCGCTCCTGTTCGCCGATCGCGGCGCTGAACGCGTTGGAAAGCTGCATCAGCTCCCGCCTGCCGAAGACCGCGAGAATCGCGGAAAGCATCAGGCTCAGAATCAGGAAGACGGCGACGGTGATCGTGGTCAACTGCTTCGCGGATTCCACGCGCTGCAACCGCAAGGTCTGCTCGATGTTGAGAAACGCGGCGAGTTCGCGCTCGGTCTCCGCGCGTTCGGCCGAGCCGCGACCTGTGCGCACGAGCGCGGCCGAGTCCTGAGCGCGGCGGCGCGCATCGATCAGGCTGTCGGCGACCTTGTCCCATTGCGCCTGCAATGCGCGAATGCGGATCAGGCGGTCGACCTGCGGCGCGTTATCGGAGACGAGATCGGCGAGCGTGTCGATATCGGCGGCGAGCTTCGGCTTCGCAATCTCATAGGGCGCGAGAAAGCTTTCTTCGCCGGTGATCAGGTAGCCGCGAATCGCGCTTTCCTTCTCGCTGACGAGCCGGCCGATTTCCTGCGCGTTACCGATCACGCGCTCCGAATGCTCGACCCAGTTGATGCCCGACAGCAGATACAGCACGAGGGCGACGAACGCGACCGCGGTGACGACGCCCGTGCCGAGCGGCAGCGCGATGTTGCGAAAGAGAATGCGACGAAAGCTGGTCTCGTCGACACCGGACCGCAATGGCATGGAAGGCTCCGATTGAGCGTGAACGTCGCGCGCCGGGCCGATGTCCCGAAGCAGCCCGCATGACGACGACGTTCCCGAAATGTGTAGTTCTTGTATCAGCCGGAGCGCATGATACCCGGTTCGACTACGCGGCGCGGCGGGCTTCGGCGATGCCCGATTTCGGATGCTCTCATTTGCCTGAATGTTCGCGGATCGCTTGCACGACGCGCAGTCGAGTCCAGTTCAGGAATCGGAAGTGTTGACCGGCGAGCCGCGACGGACATCGGTAGATTTGTGACTGAAGCGGCGCGGCGTGACTGGCGAAAACGTCGTGTCGGACTCGCGTTCCGCGGATCGCACGGGCCTTTGGCGAGCAGATCGAGACGAGGTGTGTGGAAGATCGCGCAGAGAGATGCGCGTCGATGATGAAGCACGGTGACCCGCTCCCCGTTCGAACCGGCGAGTCACCGAAGCCTTCGCTAGTTGCAGTATCCCTGCGATGCGTACGTGCCGCCGCCCGGCGCCGCGGTCGTGCACAGCGTGTTCAGCAGCGACGCGATGTTGCCCGATCCGTAGTTTCCGTAAGTGGCGTTCGGATACTGCGTGTTCTGACGAAACTGCGATGCATAGTTGTCCTTGGGCGCGTTCGGATCGGACGATCCCCACGATGTCACGCCGACGATCGCGAGATTCGACGAATTGCCGACGACCGCGCCGCCGGACAAAACGGCATCGCGCGCCCTGAAGTTGACGATCCACGGTCCGCCGCTTGCGCCGCCCGTGAGATTGCTGCCCTGCCAGAGTTGCGACGCGCCGCTGACGGTGGTCGTGTAGGTCGGCCCATCGGTGCGTTGCATGATCGCGCCGCTGTCCAGCAACGCGGGATAGCCGAAGGTCGAAACGGCCGCCGTCTGAAGATTGCCGGTCTTCGAGGACGATATGAAGGAATAGTTGTTCCAGCCATAGTTCAGATAGCCGGTGATGTCCCCGATGAACTGGTTCGACGCGTTCTTCGCTATTGCGATCACCGCGAGATCGTTGTTGCGCGCGGAGCCCGATCCGGTGTCGGTGCCGTTGGCCCATGCCGATGGCCGCACGAGCGCCGCCCAGGTCCACGTTCCATAAGGCGCGATCTGCGCGGACGTCGCGCCCGAAGCGCCGTAGTGGCCGGGCCGGAACTGCCAGCCGGAGTACAGCGAACCTCCGCTGCCGAAGCTCTGGATGCAGTGCGCCGCCGTGACGATCACGCTTCTTCGGATCAGGCTTGCGGTGCAATATCCTGCGGAGAATGTGAGCTTGCCGATCGCTCGATACGGATAGGTCGTGCTGAGGTAATTCGCACTCGTGGTGCCGGAGGCGCTTTGATTGCCGTCCTGCACGCGACCCGTCGTATAAGGAATGCCGAAGTCGCCGTAGGCTCGGTTCTGCGTGTCGCTCACGATGCCGCTCTGCGTCATCATGCCCGCTGTATAAGGCCCGGGGCTGGTATCCGGCACGATCGCGGATGTGTCCGGCGGAGCAAGCACATTGACGACAGGCTTGAGATTCGACAGATCTGCCGGTGCGCTGCGCGACGCCGCAGGATTCGTATTCACGACGGCTTCATCGTCCGCAAGTGCGACGCCTGCGCCCGTCATCGACAGTGCGACCATCGCCGTCGCCTCCACGCAGGCGACTCGTTTCGATCTTTTCATGACACCCTCCGGTTGATAGATACGATGTGTCGGATGAACATCGACCTTCCGTTGTTCTGTATTCCTAATTCTTATGAACATCATTATGTTCGTGATCTGATTCATCGGATGCATGGCGGCGTTCCGGCACTCGCTTAACTTCGACGATTCCAGCGCGTATCCACGCAATAGATCAGGAAAGCGAACAATAAATAACTCTAGTTCAAATTTTCGCCAATCTCGATCCCGAGTCTTTGATCAGCGGATACAGCCTGCGCGTTGGGTCGTATGACCAATCGAGCGTTCGGATCTCGTACGGGGCGGCGTCGGAGATCAGGGATATGTGGCGCAAGGCACGGAGCATGTTTGACGAGATCGCTTCCATACAGATAGCCTACAAATAAGCTTTAACGAGCTTTCGTTCAAATGAAGTCGAGCGCGAGCCTTCCCGGCCCGTTGCTTCTTCGACCTTCGATGCCATAGGTAGCGCTTCGCCGCCATCCCCTCGCACGACGACGGCGGCTGAAACCATGACGGTCGTACACATTTCCAGGTCTCCCGGGAACGCGCAAACGTTATCTGCGCGTTCCCGCACGGCGTTGAATGGCGACGCCCTCGCGTCCGGTTAAGTACCGCACAGAACGCAACGTACAGCCTGTCATTCTTGCCCCACATCGCGTTTCTCTCCAAGTGACGCGTGGCGAAGAAACACTACAAGGGGCACACATGAGTAATCCTAAAAAATTCAAATTGAATACCGCGATCAAGCTCAGCGTGATCGTGATCGCGGCGGCCATGTCGAACTTCGCGTCCGCGCAAACGACGGGGAATCCTTGCACGGGCCAGTCATCCGAGGGGTGTGCGCCGATCGGCCTGAGTGCGGTGATGACGGTTGCGGCGACGGACTCGCCGACGAGCCTGTCGCCGACGATGGAACCGACGGTCGATACGGTTTCGGCCGTCGTGCCTTTGCTCGAGGGCGGTCGCGGCGGCAATGGATCGGCCGGGGTGTCGTCGGGTGGCGGCACCTCGAGCGGTACGGGTACGGGTACCGGTACCGGTACCGGCGTGGGTTCAGGCCAGGGTTCCGCCAGCAGTGGCCCGGGCGCGACGGCGGGCGCCGGCGGCAGCACGAGCGGCGGAGGCAAGGGCACGGGATCGACAGGCACTGGAAACGGCAGCTCGGGCCCCGGTGATGGCGGTGATTCCGGCGGAGATACGGGCGGAGACACGGGTGGGCATGGTCATGGCCATGGTCACGGTCACGGCGATGGTGACGGCGACGGACACGGCCACGGTCATGGCGATGGTGACGGCGATGGACATGGCCACGGTCACGGCGATGGTGACGGCGATGGACACGGCCACGGTCACGGCGATGGTGACGGCGATGGACACGGCCACGGTCACGGCGATGGTGACGGCGATGGACATGGCCACGGTCACGGCGATGGTGACGGCGATGGACATGGCCACGGTCACGGCGATGGTGACGGTGATGGGCATGGCCAAGGACACGGCCCCGGTCATGGCGATGGTGACGGCGACGGGCACGGCCACGGTCACGGCGATGGTGACGGTGATGGGCATGGCCAAGGACACGGCCCCGGTCATGGCGATGGTGACGGCGACGGGCACGGCCATGGACACGGCCCCGGTCATGGCGACGGACATGGTGATGGTCACGGTGGCATAGGTCACGGCGATGGCGGTCATGGCGACGGCGGTCACGGCAACGGTTCGCCGGGCGGTCATGGCGGCGGCAGCGGC